>NZ_FXTX01000005.1 GCF_900182795.1 Venenivibrio stagnispumantis | reverse complement strand
CAATTATAAAGGTTAGATAGATAAGATTTAACCATTCCTACTGCTTTATTTATAGCACTTCTTCTTATATTTGTTTGCACTCCATCAAAAATAGGGTATTTAGGATTTGGATGAGTAGATGTTTTAACAGTTTGATATTCTAAATATGTTAGAGCCTGTTTATTATCTAAACTTGCAATATAAAACATTCCGAGATTTTTTATAGCATCAAGGTAAAAATTCAATGTTTTTGCATATACATTGATGATATTATCTAAATATTCTCTTTTTGCTTTATTAGGTTCATATATTTTAAGCAGTAGTGTTTTATGGATTTTCATTTTTTTCACCGTTAATATTCAAGTTACATTATAGCATAAATTTCTTTTTCGTCAATAATTGTCTATAGATTTTGAACCTCTTACCTCCTAAAATTAAATTCTTTAAAAATTTTACCGAAAATAAATATAGTTGAGTATGAGTAAAATCAGTTTAAAGGAGATATAGAAGATGCCTTATATAGTTAGGGTTAGAAGAGAGTTTAACGCAGCACATTATTTGACAGATTATCACGGGTCACCGGAGCCACTACATGGACATACTTGGGAAGTTGAGCTTTATATAAGAGCAGATAAATTAGATAATGGTGGAATGGGATATGATTTTATAGAAATCCAGCAATTTTTGGATGAGATACTACCGGATTATAAATGTATGAATGATATTTATGATTTTTCTCCAAGTGCTGAAAATGTAGCAAAATATTTGTATGATAAAATAAAAGAAAAATATCCTACATTGCAAAAAGTAGTTGTATGGGAAACAAAATATGGTGGAGCAGAATATTATGAATAGTAATCTTGAGCTATTGCCAAAGCCCCATAAGCTCCGCTATATTCCCCCAAAGTTGCTATCTCAATTCTTAAATCCCTAAGTGGTAAAGGAAATATAAGATTTTTAACTTTTTCTTTTGTTATATTTATAATATCAGGATAATTTTCTACAATTCCGCCGGCTATTGCTATTATATCCGGATTAAATATATGGGTTAAATTCATAATACCGATAGATAAATAATCTGTAAAATAATCTATTGATTTAATTGCATTTATATCTTTTTCCTTTGCAAGATTTATTATCTCAAAAGAGCTTTTTTTATTGTCTGTCAATAAGCAATAAAATCTTTCAAGTCCGTAAGAAGATACATAACTTTCAAGGCATCCTTTTCTTCCACAATGGCAAATCCATCCATCTTTTTCTACCGTAATATGCCCTACTTCCATAGCACTACCGGAAACTCCGGAAATAAGTTTTCCATTTATTACAACACCACCACCAAGTCCTGTTCCAAGGGTAAGACATATAAAAATATTGCTATTTTTTCCAATTCCGTATTTATACTCTCCATAAGCAGCAGCATTTGCATCATTTTCAATAATTATATCTGTCTGAATATATTCGGATAAATCTAAACTTTCTATCATTTTTAAATTAGGAGAGTTTGTTATTTTATTATTTTTTTTATCAACAAGACCGGCAACTGCTATGCCAATTTTATCCGGATTTTTTAAAGATATAACTTTATTTAAAATATCTATAAAACCTTTTAAATCATTTTTTTCAAAAAAATCCCTTATATATATTTTATCTTTCTCAATATTTTCTCCATCTTTAAATATATATTTTAAAAATGTTCCACCTATATCCAATCCAAGATATTTCATCTCTTGCTCCTCAATATATAATTCTAATGTTTGAAAATTTCATTCCTTGTTATTTAAAAAAGGATTTATTATTTTTAGTTGGTTTTCTATAATTTGATTATGTTGCATATCTTCTGAATATAAAATAATACATCCATTATTTAATGCTGATGCAATAACTAAACTATCCCAATAGGAAATATTAAATTTATTTCTAACTTCTGAAGCTTTAAGACAATCTTCTATTCTTATTGGATATATTTCATATACTTCATCAAAGTTTTTAATTAGATTTTTTATCTCTTCTTCTGAATAATTAGCTTTTTTTAAAAGATTAATGCAAATTTCATTTAAAATTTGTGTGCTTAAGCAAATTTGCTCCATATTTTTATCTATTATTTCTCTTGCTATTGAGGTTTTTTTGAAATCCTGTTCCATAAAAGCATATAACCAAATATTTGTATCTATGAATATTTTATCTTTCATAGATTTCTTCTCTTTTTATCGGTGTAAATTCTTTAACTTTTCTCGGAATTATTTCTTCTATTTTCTTTTTTGTTTTCTTTTTCTTATACTTTTGAAGTAAAAATTCATAGAAATCCAATAATTCTTTTTGAGCTTCTTCAGGAAGTTCATTAAGGTTTATGGTTTGCATTATCTTAACCTCTTATTATTTATTACCTCTTTTATAATATATTATCATTTTTATCTTATTCTATATAAACTATCGTTACTCCAAGACCACCTTCTTGATAAGGTGCATCTTCATATCTTACCTTAAAAGGTAAGTTATCTAAATACTCTCTAACGGCTTTTCTTAATATTCCACTTCCATATCCATGTATAATCCTAAATGTAGAAATTCCTTGAAGAACTGCTTTATCTATATATTCTGAAAGCTCTTTTATTGCTTCTTCTTTTGTTTTACCTATGAGATTAATGTAGGTAGGGATAGGTTTTATATCTTTTTTTATTTTAAAATCTAATTTTGATTTTTCTTCTTTTTCTACTTTTTCAAGATTATCTAAATTTATCCATATTTTAATGCCACCGAAATTAACATTTGCTTTATCCTCTCTTATTGTTATTATCTCTCCTATCTGAGATTTACCTTTTATTTTTACTTTATCTCCTTCTTTTAGTTCTTCTATCTGTATATTTTTATCTTCCGGATAGGCTGTTTTTAACTGTTCTTTTTTTATTTTTATAAATTTTTCTAAATCTCTTGCTGATAACTCTTTTTCTTTTAAACTATCTATTATCCGGTAGCCTTCTTTTCTAAGATTTTTTATAAATTCTTCTGCTTCTTTTAGTTCTTCTTTCCATTTTTCTTTTTTCTTTCTTTCAAGCTCTTCATTTAATTTTTTATATTTTTCTTTCTCTTTCTCAAATTCCTCTCTTAATTTTAAATATTGATAATACTGCTCTTCGTATAATTTTCTGTAATTTTCTAATGCTTCTATCATTTTATTTAAATCTATATTTTCAACATAATTTTCTGCTATTTTTAATATCTCTTCATCTAAACCTAATCTTTTTGCAATACTAAATGCCATACTTTGTCCCACTGATTTATAATAAAGTTTATAAGTTGGTTTTAAAGTTTCCAAATCAAATCCAACTGAAGCCACTTCAAAATAATCATCTGATAAAGCAAACATCTTTATTTTTTTGAAATGGGTTGTTATAAATGCAAAAGATTTTTTTTCTTTTATTTTATGTAAAATGCCTATGCCTATTGCTGATGCTTCATCTGGGTCAGTGCCGGGTATTAATTCATCAAGTAGTAGTAAAGATTTGTCTGTAATTAAAGATAATATCTCTTTTATATTTATAATATGAGATGAGTATGTTGATAAATCTTGCTCTATGCTTTGCATATCTCCTATATCTGCATATATTCCATCAAATATCGGTATTTCGCTTTCTTCTGCTACCGGTATTGGAATAGCTGATTGTAGTAATAATGCATTTAATCCGAGAGTTTTTAATGCTACCGTTTTTCCACCGGTATTTGAACCGGTTATGATTACGGCTCTTTTTTCTGTAGCTATTAAATCTATTGGATTAAAATTTTTTTCTTTAAGTAAAAATATAGGATGTTTTGCCTGTATTAAATTTATTTTATCTGATATTTTTGGAAATACTGCATTAACTTTTTTTGCAAATTTTACTTTTGTATATAGATAATCAAGCTCTATTATTGCTTCAAAACTTGATTTTATCATATTATATTTTTCTCTTAATAAATCTGTTATAAATTTCAAAATTCTTCTTATTTCTATGCTTTCTTCAATTTTTAGATTAGATAGATTGTTATTTAGCTCAATTATATTAATTGGCTCTATATACAATGTTTGACCGGAAGAAGATTTATCTTGAATAATTCCTTTTAGCTTGGAAGAAAAATTAGTTTTTACCGGAATAACAAATCTATCTCTTCTAATTGTTATTATCTTATCCTGTATAATATCCTCAAACTGCCTTGAATGGAGTATTTTTTCAAGGATAGAGATTATATTTTTTTCCGTATCTTTTATCTGTTTTTTTATTCTTGATAAATCTGTGCTTGCATTATCTTTTATTGAGTTGGTTGATTTATCTACTGTATCATTTATTATTTTTTCAACCTCTCTTGAACTTCCTATTTTTTTATACAAATCTAAAAGATAATTTTTTTCAACATTTGATAGGAAATTTTTAATCTGTCTTGATATGAATAAAATATTTCCAATATCAATAATATCCTGCACCGATAAAATACTATCTTCAATAGATAAAAGTTTTAAACTTTCTGTAATATCCGGATACTCGGTTAATGGAAAATATCCTTCTTTATTTACTATATTCAGAAATTCTTCTGTTTTTTGGATATTTTGCAATAAAACTTTTTCTTCTTTTTCCGGTTTTGTATTTAATATCTTTTCTTTTGTTAATTTATTACCGGTAAATTCAGAAAGAAGTTGTAAAAATTTAAAATATTCTAAGCTTTCTAAATCTTTTAAACGCAAAAACTTCACCTCTTATTTCTAAATTCTGATGGGTCTATATTATATTTCTTTAATAATTTTTGTAAAGATTGTCTTTCTATATTTGCAAGTTTTGCTGCCTGTGAAATATTACCTTCTGTATATGCAAGCAATGTTCTAAAATAATTTTGGGCAAATTTATATTCATAATATTTTTTTGCTTGATTATAATCAAAAATAATTTCATCTGATTTATAATTTCTAATATATTCAGGAAGATGCTTCATTTCAATATAATCTTCTGCCAAAATAGATGCTTCATTAATAACATTTTCAAGCTGTCTAACATTACCTTCCCATTTATATTTTATAAATGCCTCTAATGCATCGGGCATAACTCCTTTTATCTCTTTCATATATTTTTTATTAAATTTATCTATAAAATGATATACAAGAAGCGGTATATCATCCTTTCTTTCCCTAAGTGGTGGTATTTCTATCTTTAAACCTTCTAATCTAAAATATAAATCTTCCCTAAATTTTCCTTCTTGGACTAATTTTTTTAAATCTTTATTTGTAGCTGCTATTACTCTTACATCTACTTTTTTAGAAACTACATCTCCTATTTTTCTTATCTCTTTATCTTGTAAAAATCTGAGTAATTTGCCTTGTATATCAAGAGGTAGTTCGGATATTTCATCAAGAAATACAGTTCCGCCTTCTGCCTGTTCTAATATGCCTTTTCTGTCTTCATCTGCTCCGGTATATACTCCTTTTTTAACTCCGAAAAATTCAGATTCCATTATATCTTTTGATATTGCAGCACAATTTACAGCTAAAAATGGTTTATTTCTCCTACTACTAAGCTGGTGAATAGCCCTTGCTATAAGCTCTTTTCCGGTTCCACTTTCTCCGTATATCAACACCGTAAAATCAAAATTTGCTATCTTTTGTATATAATTTATTATCTCTTTCATAAGAGGATTTCTTGTTATTATAAAATCTATCTTTTGTTTAGAAAACTCTTCTTTTAATTTTGCATTTTCTTTTAAAAGTTTTGATTTTTCAACAGCTTCCTGTATTGTTTTCCAAACCATTTCATCATTAAAATCAATAGGTTTAGTTAAAAAAGAAAAAGCTCCATCTTTCATACAAGATACTGCTACATCTATACTTCCATAAGCAGTAAGTATAATAAATGAGATATTTTTATTTATCTTTTTTACTTCTTTTAGTAATTTATCTCCGGTAATTTTTGGTATTTTTAAATCTGATATGACTAAATCATAATCATTTTCCTTTACAAGCTGTATTGCTTTTTCAGCAGAGCTTTCTATATCTACTTTATATCCTTCATCTTCCAATATCTCTTTTATGGAAAATAAAATATCTTCTTCATCATCAACAACTAAAATATAACCTTTATAGTTCATTTTTCTCCACCTCTAAGGGAAGGATTATTAAAAATTCAGTTCCTTCTCCTACCTTTGAGTTTACTTTTATTATTCCACTGTGGTCTTTTATTATTCTATAACTGACAGATAATCCAAGTCCTGTGCCTTTTTCTTTTGTTGTGAAGAATGGTTCAAATATTTTATCTACAATATCTTCCGGTATTCCTACCCCATTATCTTTAATAGATATCACAGCATTATTATTTTCTTTATAATTTTTTATAATAATCTCACCTTTATAATTAGTAGCTTCTATAGCATTTATTATAATATTAATAAAGACTTGTAGTAAAGCATTTTTATCAGCCAAAATATTTATATCCTGTAGATTTTTTATTATTTTTACATCATATTCTTTGATTAAAGCAAGTTTTATGGCTTCTTCCAATAAATCTTTTAGATTTACAATTTCGAGCTTAGAATAAAAAGGTTTTGAGAAATTAAGCAATCTATTAATTATTTCCGTGGCTCTGTTTATATTTCTTTCTATCCTTTCTGATGCTTCTATCACACTATCTTTTAAGTTATTTGCATTTCTTATGGCTTTTCTTTTGAGAGAAAAGGCAGTTTGGGAAATTGCTGCAAGTGGATTTTTTATCTCGTGGGATATACCGGCAGCAAGTCTTCCTATTACTGCGAGCTTTTCCGTTTGCATAATTTGGGTTTCAAGTTCTTCTTTTTCGGTTATATCTTCTATTAAGATAACCACCTGCGATATTGTATCCTGAGTTAAAATAGGAAAAAGTTTTAATTCATAAACTTTTCTGCTAAGGGAAGAAAATTTGGTTTCAAAAGGAGTTTTATTTTTTATAGCATCTTCAAAATTTTTTCTAAATTGGTTTAAAACCGGTATCATATCATAAATACTGCCTTCTTTTTTTTCTGCCATTTTTAAGAATGATTCATTAACAAATTCAATATTAAAATCTTTATCTGTTATGGCAACTGCTATATCAATGGATTCTAAGGTTTTATATACTAAATCTCTGAATTTTATCATCTGGGTAAAATATAATATCTTCATTAATGCAGATGTTACGATATTTGTATATATTTGGAGATATTCTATCTCGCTTATATCTATTGGATTTTTTTTGTAGATTGCCACATATCCTATATTTTTATCTTCTATACTTAGTGGAATGGCAATATATCTATCTTCTATAATCTGTAATGTATTTAGCTTTGGAAAAATCTCTTCTTGAAATCTTTTTACATTCGGGAAAAAACCTTCTTTTTTTTGTATATTTTCAACAACAACATAAACGCCGGTATAACCTAAATCTAATAAACCGGAGCAAAATTTAGTAAGCATTGAATCTATATCAAACTCTTTAATAGTAAAAGAACTTAATCTAAATATCTCTTTTAATTTTTTGTATATAATTTCAAGTTCATTTCTTAAATCTTCTATCTGCCTATTTATCTCAAAATCTATTTCTTTTCTTATTCTTAATTTAAAATCTCTTTCTTCTTTTTTTAAAGTATCTTGATATGTATCTAAAAGATTTTTAATAAAAAAAGGCGTAAGTAAAGCATAAAAATAATAAAAATAAAAATTATAAAAATAAGAAACTGCTATTATTATTAAGGTGATATTCCATAAAACAAGCTCTAAGTTAGATTTATAATTTCTAAAAGATAAAACTAAGATAGATAAAACAAATGGAATGTTATAAAGATTTATTTTGTAAAGATTAGAGATAATTTCTGATATAAATAATAAAGTAAAAAATTTAAAAACAAAAAGCTTTATTTTCTTTTGTAGTGTATAGTTTAGATAATCAAACAAAAAAAGATTTACAAGGATAAATAAACTATTGCCGAAAATATTTATATATTTTTCTTGAAATATAAGGTAGAGAGCATAATGGATTAAAATTATGGCAAAAGAAACTATTAATCTAATATGATTTTTATAATCACCGCCTATAAATTTAACAATAAGAAAATATATTATCCAGATAAAAATTAAAACTTCCATTATTCCACGATATATAATATAATTTTTAAAAATTATAACATCTTTGAGGATTAAGATGATTGATAAGGAAATACTTGAAATAATTGTATGTCCAAAATGTAAAGGTGAGCTTGAATATAAAGAAGATTGTTTAATTTGCAGAGCTTGTAAATTAAAATATAAAATCGTAGAAGATATACCTATTTTAATTGTAGAAGAAGCAGAAAAGATTGATGAATAAATTAATTTATACCGGCTTGGCATTTTTATTAATAATTGTTTTATTTTTACCGGTTTATTTTATATCTTCATCTTCCGATAGCTCAAATCTTAGTGTAATAAAAAAGGTTAATCTGGAAGAATTTAATATAGTAATAGGAAAAGAAACTGATTTATTGCAAAGGGCTTTATCTTCCGATGCAAAAACATTTAATCCGGTGATGGCAACAGAAACAAGCTCAACAGCGGTTATAGGAGCATTATTTAATGGACTTACAAAAACAGATGTAAAAACATTACTGCCGGAGCCTGACCTTGCAGAAAGATGGGAAAAAGATAAAACCGGAACAATATGGAGATTTTATTTAAGAGATGCAAAATGGTTTGATGGAAAGCCGGTGAGTGCAGATGATGTTGTATTTACATACAATCAGATATATTACAATAAAAATATTCCAACATCTGCAAGAGATGTACTTACCATAGAAGGAAAGCCATTTATTGTAAAAAAGATAGATGATAAAACGGTAGAATTTATACTTCCAAAACCATTTGCACCATTTTTAAATGCAGTATCACAACCGATATTGCCAAAACATATCCTTGAAGAATATGTTAAAAATAATACATTTACAAGCGTATGGAGTGTAAATACACCACCGGAAAAATTAATCGGAACAGGAGCTTATAAATTATCAAAATATATAACCGGACAGATGGTTATATATGAAAGAAATCCTTATTACTGGGAAAAGGATGAAGAAGGAAAGCCACTTCCTTATATAAAACAGATAAAAGCCCAAATAATAAAAGACCCTGATGTTGCCCTTGTAAAATTTTTATCAGGAGAGATAGATATATACGGCGTTAGACCTTCAGATTTACCTAAATTATTGCCAAAAGCAAAAGAAAAAGATTTTACTATATACAATCTCGGGGCTACACCTTCAACAACATTTATATGTTTTAATCAAAATCCAAATGCACCTATTGAAAAATATAAATTAAAATGGTTTCAAAATCAAAAATTCAGACAGGCAATCTCTTATGCAGTAGATAGAAAAGGAATAATAAATATAGCTTACAACGGCTTGGCATATCCTTTATATACCGCTGTAACACCGGCAGAAAGAAGATTATTTGATGAAAATTTTTATCCAAAGTATGAATACAATCTTAAAAAAGCAAAAGAAATACTTCTTTCAATAGGTTTTAAAGAAGGAAAAGATGGATTTTTATATGATAAAGAAGGAAATAAACTTTCTTTTAATCTTATAACAAATGCAGGAAGTAAAGAAAGAGAAATAATAGGAAATATATTAAAAGAAGATTTAAAGAAAATAGGTATTGAGGTTAATTTTCAGGCAATTGATTTTAACAATCTTGTATCCAAGCTAATGTCTTCCGGTGATTGGGATGCAGTTATTATAGGCTTGACCGGAACATTAGACCCATATTTTGGACAAAATGTTTGGCTTTCAAGCGGACATATGCATCTATGGAATCCAAAACAGAAAAAACCGGCTACCGACTGGGAAGCAAAAGTAGATGAGCTATTTATAAAAGCCTCTACCGAGCTAAATCAGAAAGAAAGGGACAGGCTATATAAAGAAGCATTTAAAATAATAGGGCAGCAGCAACCTATGATTTTTATAGCAGCACCGGAAGAACTCGTAGCAGTTAAAAATAAATTTAAAAATGTATTTCCAACCGTATGGGGCTGGTATAAAGATGAGTATATGTTTATCCCTTAAATTATATTATTTTTGCAAATCTGCAATGATTTTTTGCAAAAATGCAAAAGCTATGTCAGAAAATAAGTTGATTTTTCGTTATTAAGAATTGGCATAGATGTTGCATATATAATTAATGAAAATTGAATATGATTGAAAAATTTAAAAAAAGCTTGACAAAAGTCATAAAAAGTGCTAATATTATGGAAAATTAAATTCTTTAAGGAGGTATTATCATGAAGAAAGTAGTAGGTTTAGCAGCGGCAGGACTTTTAGCTGTATCTGCTGCAAATGCAGGACAAATTACAGTAGCAAACACAGATTTAACACTCTTTGGTGGTGTATCAACAGGATACAACCTCCAAAACAATGACCATTTGTTAAATGCATATGATGTAGATGGTAAACTAGTAAGAACCCCAGATTTCAAAAAAGATTCTTTCTCTGTTAACACTTTTGCAGTAGGTTTAACAAAACCTGCTAAAAATGCCGGCGATATTGGTGTAACAGCAGTATTTGCATCTTTTGAAGTCCCAACAGTAATTGCAAGCTCTGATGTTGTAAATGGCAAAAATACAGTTGGAACACAATTTGTCGGACATGGTGATACCACTACTTTCAAACCTTGGCTTGCTTATGTAACTTACATGCCTGTTGCAGGATTATCTATTGATGCCGGTTTACTCTGGCAAAACTTCGGTGAAAAACCTGTTACTATCTTAAATCCACATATCAATAGAGGAATACTCTTTACTGCTCAACCTGTTGTTATGACCGGTGCAAGAGCTACTTATGATGCAGGCATAGTAAAAGTATATGCCGGAGCAGGTAAAGTAGATAACCAATTAATGGCTCCTGTTTATGAAGCTTTATTACCAAGTTATGCTAAATCTTATGTAGAAGGTGGTATAACAGGAAAAATTAATGTAATGAATTATCCTATTGAACTTGGATTACATGCTTATAATGAATCCGGTGGTAGAGATGTTTATGTTGCATCTGCCGGAACAGATTTTGGCATAGTATCTCTTGGATTAGATATTAATTACTTCCATGCAGATGATAACTTGAAATATGTAAATGGTGCAAGATTTAACGAATCTGCGTGGGGAACTGCACTTTGTGCTAATGTTAAACCATTGGCTAATTTCCAAGTTCCTGTGAGAATTGAGTATGTAAATAACCAAGACTCTCTCTTGGTAGTTCCATTAGCTGTATCTGATGCTAGAGCGGCTTGGTCATTTACAATTACTCCAACTTACAATCCTACAAAGAATACATTTATAAGAGCTGAATTTACTTATACAAAAGGAACAAGCACAAAAGAAGGTGCTCAAGATTCTTATGTATTTATAAATAGCGATGGTGGACTAGAAACTTCAAGAACAGTTGGAGCTGTAGAACTCGGCTTCCTCTTCTAAGCCAAGTATCTACTCTCTTTACCATACAAGGGCAGGGTTTAGACCCTGCCTTTTTTATTTTAATTAGGTTTATAAAAATGGAAAAAAAAGTTAGGCTATCGGATAGAGAAATTAAAATAATAAAGGAAACTGCAAAAGATATATTTGGCAGTAATGTAAAAATTTATATTTTTGGCTCAAGGGCAGATTTGAATAAAAAAGGTGGAGATATTGATATTTTTATAGAAACAGACAAAAAAACATCCTTGCAAGATGAACTAAAATTTTTAGCTAAACTTGAAATCCAAGGAATAGAAAGAAAAGTTGATTTAGTAGTAAAAAATCCATACACAAAAGAAAAAAGCATATTTAAAGAAGCCAAGGAAAAAGGAGTTCTAATTTGAACATCATACAGGAAAATATCCAAATTGCAAAACTTCATTTAAACAGATTAAAAATTCCTCTTTATCCACAATTCCATTATGGGGTCTATAATCTGATAACCATCTTTTTCCTTTGTTATTATGTCTTTTTTTAAAAGTTGTTCTATGGCTCTTTTTAGTTGTGAGGCAGTAATCTCAAACTCAAAGAGAATATCTTTTGAGTAAATATTTTTACCATTTGTATAGATTATTATTTTCAAAGCTTTTTTCTGACTTGGCGGTAAATTTGTCCATTCTTCCCAAAAAGAGTCCTCTTCCCTTTCTAAAACCAGATTTATTGAATATTCCAAATCTTCTTTTTTTACCTTTTCCTTAGAAACTTCCCAAAGAACATAACAGATATGTTGAATATAATAAGGAAAACCTCTTGATAATGAAAAAACCTCTTTTATAATTTCTTCATCTATCTTTTTTCCGGTTTTTTCAAATTTATTTTGGATAAAAGGTATCCATTCTTCAAGGGCAATTTCCTTTAAAGGAAACTTTTTAACAGATTTATAAAAAGGTCTACTTTTATCGGAAAAAATCTGGGTAAGAATACTTTTTTTGCTTCCGGAGAAAAGATAAGAAACTTTTCTACCGTGATTTTGTATTACGGTTCTGATTTCTTTTTCTAATCCTAACTTCTCTATTTCTTGAAATTCATCAAATATTATTACAACATTTGTATTGTTTTTAGTTGCATATGCAAATGGAATTTCCAATATCTCTTTTAAAACTGTTTTTTTCTCTTTTGGAGAAAAGGAAATAGAAAAGGTTATACTTCCATCAGGTTTGATTGTAGAGTTAATATTAAAGTTAAGATTTACAAGTTCCTTTAAAGATTGGATAATCTTTTCTTTTTTTGATATTAATGTTTTTACAATTTTATCAAAATATCTATTAATAAAATCTTTCTCATCTACAACCGGAAATAAATCAAGAAAAATAACTTTAACCCCTTCATTTTCCAGTTCTTCTTTTAGCTTTAGCAAAAGAGATGATTTTCCAAATCTTCTCGGAGAATATATAAGTATGTTGATGCCGGAAAATATATCTCTTTTCAATTCATCTAATTCTTTCTCTCTATTACAAAAATCTTCTTTACTAACAACACCACCAAAATAAAAAGGATTTTTTTCTCTATGTTTCATTATACAAACCTGTATTATACATTTATGTATAATATTTTAATGTATAAAAGATAGTTTTGTAAAGATATCAAAAACCTTTGAAAATCATATTCTTTTTTCATACTAATTTAAAAATTTTGATTTTTTATAGTTTGTTCATTCTTTATCTGTGAAGCAAGTTCTATGAAATTTTGTAATAATTTTTTGCCGTATTCTGTAAGGATGGATTCCGGATGGAATTGGACGCCGTATATTGGATATTTTGTATGTTGGATTGCCATTATCTCTCCATCATCTGACCTTGCTGTTATTTTTATATCTTCCGGTAATGTTTTCTCATCTATTACAAGAGAATGATACCTTACTGCACTAAATGGAGATGGTATATCTTTAAATATTCCTTCCTGATTATGATAAATCAAAGAAGTTTTGCCATGCATTAAGCATTTTGCTTTTATTATATTAGCTCCAAAAGCAGAACCGATAGATTGATGACCTAAGCATACTCCAAGCATCGGATATTTCCCTTTAAATTTTTTAATTACATCTACGGATATTCCGGCTTCATTTGGAGTACATGGTCCCGGAGATATTACTATAGCATCTATATCATCCATTGCTTCTATATCTTGGATTGTTATCTCATCATTTCTTTTAACAACTACATCTACACCAAGTTCATAAAAATATTGAACTATATTGTAGGTAAAAGAATCATAATTATCTATCATAAGAATTTTCATTTTATCAACCTCTTACCTCTTCTTTAAAAACTCTAATAATATAGTTTTTTCTCCGTGATTTTCAAATAAAACAACTGCTTTTTTATTATCTGCTGATTTTACAAATCCTTTTCCAAAAATATCATGATAAACAATATCTCCTTGTTTTATTCGGTTATCTTCTGTTTTTACCTGTGGTTTTTCAATTTTTTGCCTTTCAGTTTTTGGTTTTTCTGTTTTTGGTTTGCTACTTTTTATAAGACCGCTTTTTTCTATCTCTTCTATAAATCTTGAAGGCTTGGTTTCAAAGCTTTTAAAGGCAGAAAATCCGGCTCTATTTTTTGCATAAGATAAAAATAATATCTCTTTTGCTCTTGTTACTGCTACATAAAATAATCTTCTTTCTTCTTCAAGCTGGGTCTTGTCATATAGGGATTTACCTGCCGGAAAGATGCCTTCTTCAAGGGAAGGTAGAAAAACTACCGGAAATTCAAGTCCTTTTGATGCGTGTATTGTCATAACTTTCACTTTATCCGAATTTTCTAAATTATCCTGTGCTGATTGCAATGTTGTTTCTTCAAGAAAATCTTCAATAGATTTATTTTGCTTCTCTACCTCTTCAAATACCCTAAATAACTCATTAATATTTTCTTTTCTATCTTCATAATCTTTTGGATAATGTTCTTTCAGATAATCTTCATAATTTATCATCTGATATAACTGTTTTATAAGATAAGAAGGTTTATTCAAATTTTCTTCTATAAAAAGCATAACCGATATAAACTCTTCTGCATTAACTCTTATTTTTGATTTTTTCTTTTCATTAATAATAAAATCTTTTAATGCCTGTATCCAATCTGTTTTATAATATGTTTTTATTTTTTGTAGGGTTTTGTCTGCTATACCTTTTGGTGGTGTTGTGATAGCTCTTTCAAAGCTTGCAAAATCTTGTGGATTTACTGCCAATCTGATATATGCCATTAAATCTTTTATCTCCATTCTTTCAAAAAATCTTGTTCCGGCTACTATCTGGTAAGGTATTTTTTCCCTTAATAAAGCCTCTTCTATATTTCTTGATAAAAAGCTCATTCTTATTAATATTGCTATATCTGAATAATTTTTTCCTTTTGAAATCAGCTCTTTTATTCTTGATGCTATATATCTTGCTTCTTCTTTTTCTGATATTGCTTTATGGATTATTATTTCTTCTCCTTCTTCTTTATCTGTATGAAGGGTTAAAACTTTATCTTTCCATCTGTTTGATATTTTTGATATTACTTTGTTGGCTATATTTAATATTTTTTTTGTTGAGCGGTAATTTTTTTCAAGTTTTATAATTTTTGTGTTTGGAAATTCTTTATCAAAATTAAGTATATTTTCCGGATGGGCTCCTCTCCATGTATATATACATTGGGCAGGGTCTCCTACTACGGTTATATTTGTCCTATTCCCAAGTAAAAGTTTTAATAATTTATGCTGTATAACATTTGTATCTTGATATTCATCTACAAGTATATAATCAAATTTTGCCTGCCATTTTGATAATAAATCCCTATCATTTTCTAAAAAATATACAGTTTTTATAAGTAAATCATCAAAATCTAATGCATTATTTTCTTCAAGTTTTTCTTGGTATTTTTCAAAAACCGGTTTTAACATTGGCACCGTTAGGTTATAAATCATAAATAAATCCGGATTGTTATCTTGTTTTATTTTAGATATTTTATCTTTATATAACTCTAATTTTTGTGTATCTAAATTTAGTTCTTTTAAAACTTCTTTAAGGATTTTTTTGCTGTCTTCTTCATCGTATATAGCAAAATTTGGTTTTAATCCAAGATATTTTGCTTCAAATCTTAAAAATTTTGCTGAAAAGCTATGAAATGTCATTATCCAAAGATATGGATTTTCTTTTTTTATGAGATTTTCAACCCTTTCTTTCATTTCATTTGCTGCTTTATTTGTAAATGTTATTGCAAGTATTTTGTTTATACCATTTTGCATAAGATATGCTATTTTGTGGGTTATAACTTTTGTTTTTCCTGAACCGGCACCGGCTAAAACTAAAAGTGGTGAATCTAAATACAATACTGCTTCTTTTTGGGCTTCATTTAAACCTTTTAATATATCCATTATACTATCCTGTTCCTTTCTTTTCCTCTTAAAAATGCTTTAATATTTTCATAAATTTCTTTTACAAGTCTATTTCTTGCTTCAATACTTGTCCATGCTATATGTGGCGTTATCAGTAATTTATCTTTATTTTTTATTTTTAAAAGTGGATTATCCGGCTGTATTGGCTCTACCGATAAAACATCTAAACCGGCTCCTTTTATTAAATCTTCATCTAATGCTCTTGCAAGGTCTTCTTCATTTACAATAGAACCTCTTCCAAGATTTAGTAGTATTGCTGTTTTTTTCATCAATTTTAATTTTTCATAAGTTATTAAATTTTTTGTTTTTTCATTAAGTGGTGCATGGATAGATACAATATCTGCTTTTGATAATAACTCATCAAGGGCAACCGATGGATATATATTATTTATATTTTTTCCAGAAGTAGAGTAATATATAACATCAGCACCAAAACAAGATGCAACTTCTGCTACTCTTTTCCCTATGGTTCCAAGTCCTATTATCCCAAATATTTTTCCGTTTAATTCATAAAATGGTCTATCAAGATGTGTAAATATATCACTTTTTGCATATTTACCGGATTTAACATAATCATCATAATATCTGAGATTATTAAGAAGATAAAAAAGCATAGCAAATGTATGCTGGACTACACTTTCTGTAGAATATCCGGCAACATTACAAACGGCTATTCCTTTTTGTTTGCAATATTCTATATCTACATTATTTGTACCGGTAGCAGCCACAGCCACAAGTTTTAGATTCGGTGCATTATCAATAACTTCTTTATCAATTATAACTTTATTTGTGATTACTATATTTTTATCTTTTACCCTTTCTATCCTTTCTTCTTTTGAAGTTGTATCATAAATTTCAACATATCCAAAATCGGAAAATATGCTTAAATCTATATCCTTTCCAAGAGTTTTAGCATCAAGTATAGCTATCTTCATCTTTTCTTACCTCAAAAAATTTATAAATAAATTATACCATCGTGTAGTTTTAATTTATAGCCTCGGATACAAAAATCTTGATATTTAAGTAATTATTATCTATGCTGGCTTAAAACTTTAATCTGTTTTTTTAAATTTTTCAAAAACATCTTTATAAATGTCAGGAACTTCAGTTGTTATGGTTCCATCCGGAAGTTCAAAGTAAAAATTACCATTTTTACAGTAAACATTTGGAACTCCTTTTTTTAAATTTTCTTGCTGTGCCTTTCTTACAGCCCTATTTCCTATAACTAAAATCTTAAACTCTAATTCATCACTAAATTTATTATCCATTTAAATCCTCCAAGAACTTTTTGTATAATTCATCAATGTAAATTTGATTATCTTTGGCTACTAAAACGAAATCATCTTCACCATTAAAAATTAAACTCCAACTATCAACAAAGTTTCTCAATTCTAAAAATAACTTCTTACTTCTATAATATCTTCTTTTAATATCTTCTTCCGGAACAAAATGACCACCTGTAACAATTCTTTGTTTTACCCTTAAAATATTCTCCTCTGGTTTAGATAAAAAGATATAAATGAGCTTAACCTTAAATCTTTTTTGTTTTGCCTCTTTGATTAATTGCTTTATATATTTTCCCGAAAGAGTAGTTTCTATCACAAATGAGGAGCCTTGATTAAATTTTTCCCTAACTAATTTTAAAAACTTTCTACCGGCTTCTATATCGCTTTTGCAATGTTTTGCTATTTCATCGGTGTTTAAAAATTCAAGGTTATTTTCTTTGCAGAACTCTTTGGCAAAAGTGGTTTTACCACTTCCATTTGCTCCGGCTATGATAAATAGCGTTTTTTCCATAAAAACAGCCTCTTAATTTGGATATCTCTAATATCACTTTATCAAATCTTCAATAGAATGTTTTTTAGCAAGTTTTTTTAATTTTTTTAAAGCTCTTACTTCTATCTGCCTAACCCTTTCCCTTGATATTCCAAGAATATCTCCTACTTCCTTTAATGTTTTTGGCTCTTCTCCATCAAGTCCATATCTATGTATTATTATTTTCTTTTCTCTTGGAGATAGATAATCCAATAATTTATTTAGCTGATATTTTATATCATCTTCCAAAATATCTTTTTCTATATCTTCTGTGCCGTAATTTGATATTAAATCAGAAAGTATCATATCTTCATCATCTGTATCAATTGGTTCATCTAAGGATACAAAATATTTTTTATTTAAAAAATAGCTTTTTATTATATCTTTATCTATGCCTTCTTCTTTTATAAAATTTTCTATCTCTTCAAAGGTAGGTTCTCTTTGTAGTTCCTCTTTTAATCTAATATACGCATTATCTATTTTAGAAAAGATTGAATAACTCTTTTGTGGTTTTTTTATAATATCTGTTTGTTTATTTATTAGCTCCATTATTGATTGTTTTATCCACCATACTGCATAAGATATAAATTTTACTCCTTTAGAAGGGTCATATCTTTGGGCTGCTTCTACAAGCCCAAGATTTCCGGCAGATATAAGCTCTTGAAAAGGAATATTATATCCGGCATATCTTTTTGCAATATTTACAACAAATCTTAAATTTCCTTGGATTAATCTATGGAGTGCTTCTTTTTTTCCTTCTTTTATCTGAGATAAAATTTCTTCTTCTTCATCTTTTGATAAGAGTGGGATTTTATATATAGATTTAAGATAGTATTCAACATCTTCTTCATAATTAAATTTTCTCATAAATCTTTTTCCCCCGCTTTTACTATTATACTCATTCTTATATTATCCCTTATTATATCAAATTTAATATCTTGATTAGGTTTAAATTTTAACATCATCTTTTTTAGTTGTTTTGCATTTTTTACAGGAATATCATCTACTGCATATATTATATCACCTTCTTTCAGGCCATATTCTTTTGCAGGGCTATTTTTTTGTATTTTTATTATTATTGCTCCGCCGGAAAGATTTTTGCTTTCTTTTAGATTTTCAGGAATATCTTCTACCATTATTCCTATCCAACCTCTTCTTACTTTTCCGTATTTTATTATATCTTCGGATATATCTTTTATAGTTGAAACAGGTATTGCAAATCCAAGCCCCTCTCCTGATTGTATTATAGCAACATTCATTCCAACCACTTCCCCATCTATATTTATAAGAGGGCCTCCTGAATCTCCCGGATTTATCGCAGCATCTGTCTGGATATAATCTTCATAACTTGATATACCAAGGTCTCTATTTAAAGCCGAGATTATACCAAATGTATATGTATATCCAAGATTATAAGGAGAACCGGCAGCAATAACAAAATAACCTACTTTTATTTTTTCTTCCGGAGCAAATTTTAAAGGTTTTAGATTAGAAATAGAAGGTGTTATCGGAACTTTTATAATTGATATATCTGTTTTTGTATCTGAACCTACAACCTCTGCTTTTAGCTCTAAATCATTATAAAATTTAACTGCTATATTTTTTGCTTTTTCTATAACATGAGTATTTGTAATTATATAAAAATATTTTGCATCTCTTTTTATAATAAATCCGGAGCCTACCGATTCATTTTCTGATAAATCATATCTGAATATATTCGGAGCAGATTTATTATCATTTTGCTTGCTGAAAACCGTCACAATAGATGGAGTAACCTGTGTAATAACAGAAGATATTTTTTCCTGAAGTTGATGAATAGAATCCTTTTTTTCTAAAGGTCTTCTATCACATGAGCTAACAATAAATATTGTTATCAGGAGTAAAAATATATATGATTTGTATTCTCTCATCTATCCTTCACCATTGTTATAAAATATTTTATCATAAAAATTTGTGTGGAGTTATAAATGTCAAATCTTGGTAAATTTGAAACACTAAAAAAAGATTTTTTAGACAGTTTATCTGAAGATAAATATAATCTTCTTTCTATTATTGCCAAAAATAGCTCTTGTATCACAGATTTTATATTCAGGCATACAGAAGAGCTTGATTATATATATGATAATCTTGATAAACCATCTTTTAAAAGGGAGCAGTTAATTGAGGAAGCACTAAATCTTGTAGATATTAAACAAGATGAAGAGTTCATCAGACAGATAACATTTTTTAAAATGAAGCATTTTTCAAGAATTGTAGCAAGAGATTTAATGAAAAAAGATAGTTTATTAAATCTTATGGAAGAATATTCATATCTTGCAGATGCTTGTTTGGAAGTTGCTTATAAAAGAGCCTTTGAAAAATATAAAAATAGATACGGATATCCGATAGATGAGGCAACAGGAGATTTGGCAAAAGGTAGCATAATAGCCCTTGGGAAACATGGAGGAACAGATTTAAATTATTACTCGGATATTGATATTATGTATATATACTCAAATGAAGGGAAAACAGATGGAGCAAATAGTATCTCAAATAGGGAGTTTTTCTCATTTTTATTCAGGGATATGACAGGTTGGCTAACAAAAAGAAATTCAGAAGGAATTGCGTGGAATATAGATTTAGATTTAAGACCGGAAGGTAAAAAAGGATTAATTGCATATAGTTTACCGGTTATAGAAGCATACTATTGGTCTGTTGGTAGAATCTGGGAAAGATATATGCTTATAAAGGCAAGACATAGTGCCGGTGATATATCTGTAAGTAATGAATTTATGCAGATTATAACACCTTTTGTTTATAGAAAGCATACAGATGTTGAAGTAGTTAAAGAAATTGTCTCTATGAAAAAATTGATAGAAGAATATGCCAAAATAGATAAATCTTCACAGATAGATATAAAAAAATCGGAAGGTGGAATAAGAGAGATAGAGTTTTTCGTTCAGGTTTTTCAACTACTTTATGGTGGATACGATAAAGATTTAAGAGAAAGAGAAACAATAAAAGCCCTTAGAATACTTACAGAAAAAGGTTATGTAAAGAAAGAAGATAGCCAGCTTTTAGAAGAAGCATATATATTTTATAGAAATTTAGAGCATAGAATACAACTTAAAAATTGCGTTCAAACCCAAATTCTTAACCTAAAAGATGCACCGGAATTTGCAGAAAAACTCGGTTTAGATGAAAATCAATTTTTGAATAAACTAAATTATTACAGAAATAAAGTAAAATCTATATTTGAAAATATATTGCCGGAAGAAGAAAAGCAGTTCTCAATTTTACAAAACTATATATATACAAAACAAAATTATGAAGAAGCTATAAATTATTTAAGAGAAATCGGATTTAAAGATGCAGGCTGGGCTTTAAATTTAATAGAAAGTATATTTATATCGGAAGATTACTCTTTATTAACAGAAAATCAAAAAAATATTTTATTTGAGTATTTATCAGAATTTGAAGATGTTTTAAAACGAATTTCAGATAAAGAAAGTTTTATTATAAATTTTGTAAAATTATTAATTGATGGAAAACTACTTAGAATATTTGTTTCTGCTTTAGAGCAAAATAAAAAGCTATCCCAATTTTTAATAGATATATCAAATAGTTCAGATTATATAACTAATATTATTGCAAAAGATAAAGAGGTTTTAGATTATGTTTTCAGTTTAGATAAAGATTTAGAAAATGAGGAGCAGTTTTTAGAAGAGCTTAAAATAATAAATATACCGGAAGAAAAGGAAAAATTAAAAAAATTAAAGAAAATTGTTGAAGTAGTTTCAACATTAAGATATTTATCAGATAAAGATATAAAAGAGGAAAAATTAACAAAATTAAATGAAGCAATCACAAATCTTGCTGATTTTATCATTAAAAGATTATACAGATTGAATAATGGAAAAGATTTAGCAATTTACGGACTTGGAAAGCTTGGAAGTAGAGAGATGAATATAGGCTCTGACCTTGATTTAATATTTGTATTTAAAGATGAAGAATCTAAATATTTATATTCTAAAATACCTTCCCAAATAGTAAGAGATTTAACAGAAAAAAATCTGTATCAGATAGATTTAAGGCTTAGACCTTACGGGAAAGCCGGTGAATTATCTCCTTCTGTATCTTTTTATGAAAGATATTTTAAAGAAGAGGCAAGGGCTTGGGAAAAACTTGCATGGACAAAATCAAGATTTATAGTTGGAGATTTTGATATTGAAAATTTAATCAGGCAGTTTTTATTTTCAAAAGATATAGATAAATCATTCATAGATGAAGCAGTTGAGATGAGATATAGACTTGAAGGATTAGTCAAAGAAACAGAAAATAGCATAGATATAAAACTGGGTAAAGGTGGAATTGCAGATATTGAGTTTTTAGTTCAGATTTTTTATCTGAGAAATAAAATAAGAAATACAAGCATTTTGGAAGGTGTTAAAAATATAGCTCCGGATATTTTAGAAGATTTTATATTTTTAAGGGATATGGAAACAAAACTTAGAATGATAAAAGGCTCTTCAAGCTCTAAGCTACAAAAAGAAAGTAAAGAGCTATCCCGTATAGCAAACTTTTTAAATATAAAAGAAGAAGAATTATTTAATCAAATAAAAAATAGCAAAAACCGTATAAGAGAAAAATTTATAAAAACAGTATATAAGCTTTAAGAAATAGAAAGCATTTTTTCAAGAGGTATTCTTGCTTTTTCCATGAGTTCTTTGTCAAGAATTATCTCATTATTTTCTTCTTCTAAAACTTGTAGAACTTTATCTAAGGTGTTTTTCTTCATATCACAGCAATGGACTACACCGCAATATTCTGCTGCTTGAGGAAATATATATTTTTTATTTGGATTTTTTTTCTTTAAAGCATATTCTATTCCTACTTCTGTTCCTATTATTACCGTATCTGCTTCGCAGGTTGTTGCATATTCTATTATCTGGGTTGTGCTACCTACAAAATCTGCAATTTCTGCCGTATCTGTATTACATTCCGGATGAACTGCTATTTTTGCATCCGGATATTTTTCTTTTAAAGCAAGAAGTTCTTTTGCAGATAGATTAAAATGAGGTGGGCAAAATCCTTTCCATAATATAAACTCTTTTTCCGGAATTTGTTTTGCTACAAAACTTCCCAGAAATTGGTCTGGAACAAATATTATCTTTTTGGCATGTAGGGATTTAACTACCTTAACTGCATTTCTTGAAGTTACTATAATATCTGATACTGCTTTAACATCTGCATTTGTATTTATATAAGATACTACCACTGCATCAGGATGTTCTTTTTTTAATCTTAATACTCCTTCTACGGTAGCCATATCTGCCATCGGACAACCGCTTTCCGGATTAGGATGTAAAACTTTTTTATCCGGATTTAATATTTTTGCAGTTTCTGCCATAAATCTAACACCGCAAAAAACTATAATATCAGCATCTGTTTGCTGGGCTTTTCTTGAAAGTTCTAAGGAATCTCCTATATAATCTGCAATATCCTGTATTTCAGGTCTTTGATAATAATGGGCAAGGATTACAGCATTTTTTTCTTTTTTTAATTTATTTATTTTTTCTGCTACCTGTTTTTCGGTTATTACCATATTACCTCCTTAAAATAAAACAGCGTTATAAAAATTTATTCTTTTTTCATTTAACTGCAACTATCCAGTTATCTCCAAGTTCTTCTATGATTTCAAGGGTAGGGTCATAATTTTTTTTCAAATCTTCCAATATAAGATATAAATCATCTATAAAATCCGGTGAAGCAATTAAATCCAAAATTCCTTCTTTTCCATTTCTTGTTCTTGGAAGAGCTATTCTATCGTAGCCGTTTATTACCATAGATACAAAATTCATTTTTTCCGGATTTAGTTTAATAACAAGGTTAATAGTTTTTCTTGGTGGATTGTTTAATTTTTGGATAAGTTCCGGTGATAGCATTTTACGCCTCTTTTTTAACTGTATTTATTAATCTATTTAATATCCTATCTGCCATTTGTTCCGGAAGTAATCCGAGGTCTTTTTCTAAGAGTTCTGTTTTTCCATGTTCTATAAATCTATCCGGTATTCCAAATCTGATTAAGATATTTGTATATCCATAATCAGCCATAAACTCGGCAACTGCAGAAGAAAAGCCACCATTTAAAACTCCATCTTCCATTGTAACTATATATTTATGATTATTTAAGGTAATTTTTAATAACTTTTCATCCATCGGCTTTATAAATCTTGCATTTATAATTGTTGGATTTATGCCTTTTAATTTTAATAATTTTCTTACTTCTAAGGCTCTTTGAACATATTTACCTACCGCTAAAATTGCTATCTCTTTTCCTTCTTCTAATAATTCCCAAGAGCCTATCTCTATCTTTTCAAAATCTTCAATATTTACTCCAACAGCATTCCCTCTTGGATATCTTATAGCAAATACTTTGTTGCTATTTATAGCAGTATAAAGCAGATTTCTTAATTCTTGCTCATCTTTTGGTGCTGATATTATTATATTCGGTATAGGTCTTAAATAAGCTATATCAAAAACACCATGATGGGTAGGTCCATCATCACCTACCAATCCTGCCCTATCTATTGCAAATATAACCGGTAATTCTTGAAGGGCTACATCGTGGATTACTTGGTCATAAGCCCTTTGCATAAATGTTGAGTAATACGCAACAACCGGCTTTAATCCTTCTTTTGCAAGTCCTGCTGCAAATGTTGATGCATGCTGTTCTGCTATTGCTACATCAAAAAATCTGTCAGGAAATCTTTTTGAAAACTCTACAAGTCCTGAGCCTTCTTTCATTGCCGGAGTAATTGCAACTATTTTTTCATCTTTTTCTGCAAGTTCTACAAGAGCATCTCCGAAAATTTTGCTATATGTTGGTAAAGATGATTTTTTTATAGATAAACCGGATATTTTATCAAAAGGAGAAACACCATGAAATGTTACCGGATTTTCCTCTGCAAATTTATATCCTTTTCCTTTTTGGGTAATAACATGCAAAAGAATTGGTCCCCTCATCTGTTTAATATTTTGTAGTGTTTTTTCAAGGTCAAATAGATTATGTCCGTCAATAGTTCCAACATAAGTAAATCCGAGTTCTTCAAAGATTATTCCCGGTGCAAATAATCCTTTTGTGTATTCTTCTATCTTTCTGAGCAATCTTACTGCTTTTTTTCCTAATAATTTTTCCGTGATTTCCTTTAATTTTTGTCTTGGCTTTTGAAAAACTTGATTTGTAATTATTTTATTAAAATATGTATATAAAGCTCCAACATTAGGAGATATAGACATCTGATTATCATTTAGTATTACTATGAATTTAGATGGGTCAAGCCATCCTGCATTATTTAATCCTTCAAAGGCTTCGCCTGCTGTCATTGCTCCATCGCCTATTACTGCTATGGTGTATCCTTCCTCTTTTTTCAAATCTTTTGCTACCCTCATACCAAGTGCAGCAGATATTGATGTGCTACTATGTCCTGTTCCAAAATGGTCGTATTTGCTTTCTTTTATTTTTGAAAATCCTGAAATACCTTTATACTGTCTTAATGTTTTAAATTGTTCTTTTCTACCGGTTAATATTTTATATGTATATGTTTGATGTCCAACATCCCATACTATTCTATCTATTTCAGGGTCAAAAGCCATAAGTAATGCAATGGTTAATTCTACTGTCCCAAGAGATGGTCCTATATGCCCGCCATTTTTTGAAGTAACATCTATTATATATTCTCTTATCTCTTCACAAAGCTGATTTATCTCTTCTTTTGTTAAATTTTTTAAATCTTTATAATCATTGATTTTATCAAGTATTTTCATAACTACACCTCTTGATTTTTTAAAATTAATAGTATATATCAAATTATTCCTAAAATTGTTTTTTTGTATTGTTATACATTAAGTTAATTTAGCATTTTTGGCGAATAAGGATAACTTCTTATGAAAATTTAACAATTTTATGATAAAATATAAAACAATTATCTGATTGAGAGGGTAATATTGATAGATTTTAAAGGAAAAACGGCTTTAATAACCGGTTCTACAAGAGGAATTGGTAAAGCAATAGCCGTAGAATTTGCAAAATATGGTGCAGATGTTATAATAACCGGTAGAGATAAAAACACAGCTCAGCTTGTAGCAGACAATATAAAAAATGAATTTAATGTAAATACATATGCAATAGCCCTTGATTTATCATCAGATATATCTTCAGCAATAGAAGAAATAAACAAAATCGGAAAAATAGATATATTAGTCAATAATGCCGGAATAACAAAAGATACCCTATTTATCAGAATGAAAGAAGAAGATTGGCTTGCTGTTATAAATACTAATTTAAATGGAACTTTCAAAATAACCCAAGCTATCGTAAAAAATATGATTAAACAAAGATACGGCAGAATAATAAATATAAGCTCAATAATAGGATTTATAGGAAATATAGGTCAGGTAAATTATGCTACTACAAAAGCAGGTTTAATCGGTTTTACAAAATCTCTTGCAAAAGAACTTGCATCAAGAAATATAACGGTAAATGCAGTAGCACCGGGATTTATTGAAACTGATATGACTGAAACACTTCCTGTTGATATAAAAGAGAATTATCTTAAACAGATACCTCTTGGCAGATTCGGAAAGCCGGAAGATGTTGCCAATGTAGTTTTATTTTTAGCTTCTGATTTAGCTTCTTATATTACCGGTGAAGTTATTCATGTAAATGGCGGAATGTATTAAAAAATTTTTATATAGGAGGTTTTGAAAATGTCTATTGAGCAAAGAGTAAAAGAAATTATAGCTGACCAGCTTGGTGTTGATATTGAGAGTATCAAGCCAGAATCTAAATTTGTAGAAGACCTTGGAGCAGATTCATTGGACGTAGTAGAGCTTATTATGGCTTTTGAAGAAGAATTTGGAATAGAAATTCCTGATGAAGATGCAGAAAAAATATCAACAGTAGGAGATGTTTTAAATTATATATCTTCTAAAAAAGGAGCTTAATATAAGATGAGAAGAGTCGTCATTACCGGTTTAGGAGCTGTAACACCGCTTGGAGAAAATGTAAAAGAATACTGGGAAGGTCTTATAAACGGCAAAAGTGGTATAGATATAATCAAAAGATTTGACCCTGTTGCTTATAACCTTCCTGTATTGATAGCCGGCGAAGTAAAAAATATAGATTATTCTAAATATCTTGACTCAAAAGAACTCAAAAGAATGAGTGATTTTGTTAAATTTGCAGTAATTGCTGCAAAAGAAGCTATCTTAGATAGCGGTTTAGATTTAGAAAAAATAGATAAAGAAAAAGCCGGTGTTATAGTCGGAACCGGTATTGGCGGACTCAGAGATATAGAAGAACAACAGATGGTTTTAATGGAGAAAGGAGCAAGAAGAGTATCTCCTTTCTTCATTCCATCTGGAATATCAAATATGGCTTCCGGATATATATCCATAGAGTTTGGATTTAAAGGACCAAATTCCTGTGTAGTTACAGCCTGTGCTACCGGAACCCATTCCATAGGAGATGCATTTAAAATAATACAAAGAGGCGATGCTGATATTATGATTGCCGGTGGAACAGAGTCAGCAATTACACCACTTGGAATAGCCGGTTTTGCCAATATGAAAGCCCTTTCTACAAGAAATGAAGAACCTACAAAAGCATCAAGACCATTTGATGCAGAAAGAGATGGCTTTGTAATGGGAGAAGGAGCAGGAATATTAGTACTTGAAGAGTTAGAACATGCTATAAAAAGAGGAGCAAAAATATATGCAGAAGTTGTTGGCTATGGAATGACAGGTGATGCATACCATATAACAGCTCCTTGTGCAGATGCAGATGGTGCAATCAGAGTTATGAAAATGGCTTTAAATGATGCAAGAATAAATCCAACAGAAGTAGATTATATTAATGCCCACGGAACATCTACACCTTTAAATGACAGAGTAGAAACTCATGCCATAAAAGAAGTATTTAAAGAACACGCATACAAATTAAAAATAAGCTCTGTAAAATCTATGATAGGACATTTACTTGGAGCAGCAGGAGCAGTAGAAGCAGTAGCAACTGCTTTAACTATAAAACATGGCATAATCCCACCAACAATTAATTATGAACATCCAGACCCTTATTGTGATTTAGATTATGTTCCTAATAAAGCAATAGAATATCCGGTAAAAGTTGCTATATCTAACTCATTTGGATTTGGCGGAACAAATGCTTGTCTTGTATTTAAAGCTTTTGAGTAAATATGGATGAAAAAGTTATAAAGCAGTTTGAAGACAGAATTAATAAAATAGAAGCTATACTTGGATATAATTTTAAAGATAAATCCAATATATTATCAGCAATAACCCATCGCTCATTTGTAGCCGAATACCCGGAAAAAATAAAAGATTATGAAGTTTTAGAATTTCTCGGAGATGCAGTTTTATCTTTAATAGTAAGTGAGATACTTATTAAACAATTTCCAAATGCAAGAGAAGGAGAGTTATCACAACTTCGCTCTTCAATTATTAGTGAAGCATATCTTTCAAGGCTCGGTAGAAAAATAAGCCTTACAGAGATAGCACTTGTCAGCAAAGGTGAATTAATGCAAAAAGGCACAGAAAGAGAATCCCTTCTTTGTGATGTATTTGAAGCTATTTTTGGAGCTATATATGTAGACTGCGGATATAATATCTCAAAACCAAGGGCAATATTCAAAAAATTATTTTACAAAGATTTAATAAATGATATAAAAACCGGAAATATACCAAGAGATTATAAATCCCTTCTTCAAATATACACACAAAAACATTTTGGCATAGCACCTAAATATAAATTAATTTCAGAAGAAGGTCCGGAGCATAGCAAAATATTTACAATAGAATGTAAAATAAGTGATAAATTAACAACAAGCGGAAAAGGAAAATCAAAAAAAGAAGCAGAAACAGAAGCAGCAAAAAAAGCATATATACAGCTTCATAAAACAAGCAATACAGAAACATGATTTTCAAATAAATCTTTCTTCTTTATAATTTTCTTAACAGTTATTCCTTTTTCTAAAATCTCTTGTAGATACTCTTCTCTTGTCAAGATATTTATATCTTTTAGATTATTAAAATCTTTTATCTCTTCTATCTTTTTCTTTAAATAAAAAGAAAATGCAGGATTAAATCTTTTATAATAAAAAACCGGTTTATCTTTTTCAATATACGGCAAAATATACAAAACAGAAGATTCTTTGTCAAATTTAGGAAAGATATAATAAAAGAATAAAAATATCATTAATACAGAAGAAAGAGATAAAGAAGCAAAAGAATATAAAAATCTATCTTTTAAATAAAAATAAAGCCCTATAATAGCTCCAATTGTTAAAATAATAAAATAAAAGGCATTGTAAGATAAATAGGATAGAGTTTTATCTTGGCTAATAAAATAGAATAATGCAAAAGTTAAAATTATTGTCAATAAAATATAAAAAATTATGGAAGCAGTGTTAAATCTATTTTTTTCAAAATTGGATAAATAATTTCCAATTATGATTGATAAAGCCGGATATATTGGTGTAGTGTAATTTGGAAGTTTTGTTCCGGAAAATGAAAAAAATATAATCCATAAAGCTACTGCTATAAAAAGATATATAAGGCTATCTTTTTTATCTTTAAATAAATGAAAGATAGATTGAATAGAAAAAATAGAGAAAGGAAGAATACCTATAAGAACAAATAAAACCGGTAAAAGAAAATTTCCACCATGTCCTTCAAAAGTTGTAGAATATCTTTCTATATTATGTTTAAATAAAAATTCCTTAATCCAAACGCCATCGGTTTTTATCCAAACAGCAATATACCAGGGAAGAGATATTGCTGATATTATTACAAATCCTTGAAATAATTTTAAATCTTTAATAAATTTAAGCTCTTTTTTATAAACCAAAAATAAAAATATAATTGTAGAAGGTAAAACAAAAGCAACTAATCCTTTTGTCAAAATGCCAAGTCCTATGGATATATAAAAGATATAAAGCCATATATCCTTTTTCTCTGCATAAAAAAGATAAAAACTAAATAAAGCAGAAGTTATAAAAAATATAAGATAAGGGTCAGGGACAGCTAAATGAAACTGAATGGCAGTATGCATAGAAGAAATTAAAATAATTGCCGATAAAAATCCTATCTTTTCATTAAAAACTTTTTTTCCAAATAAAAATGTTATTAATACTGTAAAAGCACCAAAAATTGAAGAAAAAAATCTTGCAGAAAACTCATTTACTCCAAAAATTTTGTATGCTATTATCATAAAGTAGTAATGCATTGGTGGTTTATCAGTTCTGAGTTCATAATTAAATGTAGGGACAATATAATCCCCTCTTTCCATCATCTCCCTTGCACAGGATGCATTTTTTGCTTCATCTAAGCTAATAATTGACAAACCACCTATATTTGCAGAAAATATAAAAAATGCTATGATAAATAAAAATATTGATTTGATTATTTTTAACTACCTCGCAGATTAAATTTAATGTAAAATATTATATCTTATCAAGATTTAAAAAGGAGAAATATGGGACATTTGAGATTTTTAAATGCGGGAGAATCCCACGGACCGGCATTGACAGCTATTATAGAAGGAATACCTTCTAATTTAAAAATATCTTCTGAATTTATAAATAATGAGCTTGTAAGAAGACAAAAAGGATATGGCCGTGGCGGTAGAATGAAAATAGAAAAAGATACCGCAGAAATATTATCCGGCGTAAGATTTGGATATACCCTTGGCTCACCTATAACATTGATGATAAAAAACAAAGATTGGGAAAACTGGACTGATATAATGTCAATAGAAGGCTCACCGGTAGAAAAAAAACAGATAATAGAGCCAAGACCTGGACATGCAGATTTAGTTGGTGGAATAAAATATGGTTTTTATGATTTAAGAAATGTTTTAGAGAGAGCAAGTGCAAGGGAAACAACAACAAGGGTTGCAGTAGGAGCTATTTGCAAACAATTTTTAAAAGAATTTGGAATAGAGATAGGAAGTTATGTTTTATCTATCGGTGAAAAATCAATAAAAGATAAGATAGAAGATATGCCTTTAAAAGAAAGATTTGAAAAGGCAGAGAGTTCAGAGATTAGAATACCTCTACCGGAGTTAGACCAAGAGTTTAAAGATTATATAGACAAAGCAAAAGAAGATGGTGAAAGTCTTGGTGGTATATTTGAGGTTTTTGCAATTGGAGTGCCTATCGGTTTAGGCTCTTATGTCCAGTGGGATAGAAAATTAGATGGAAAGATTGCCCAAGCATTTATGAGTATTCAAGCTATAAAATGTGTAGAAATAGGAGATGGATGTAGGCTATCTTATTTACCCGGCTCAATGGCTCATGATGAAATATTTTATGACAAAGAAAAAGGATTTTATCATAAAACAAACCATGCCGGCGGTATTGAAGGCGGTATCTCAAACGGAGAACCAATAATTGTAAGAGCGGCTATGAAACCTATCCCAACATTGATGAGACAAAAATCATTAAAATCTGTAAATGTGATAACAAAAGAGCCTTTTATGGCGGCAAAAGAACGCTCAGATATAACAGCAGTTCCGGCAGCAGCAGTTGTAGGAGAAGCAATGCTTGCAATAGTTTTAACAGATGCCATATTAGAACAATTTGGTAATGATAATATGAATAATATCAAAAAAAGATATCAAGATTATATTGAATATATAAAAATTTATTAAAAAGGAGGTCATTTATGACAAAAGTTGCATGGAGCATTACACACCAAGAATTTATAATATCAGACCATTACTATTTTTCTAAGCTTGAAAGATACACAAAAGAAAATAGCATTATAGTAGAAGAAGTTGATAAATTTGAAAAACTTGCAGATTATGATGTTATAGTTTTCAACTATCCGGAAATACCATTTACAAAAGAAGAAGCAGATTTCATAGAAGAACTTGTTAAAAAAGGGAAAAAAGTAGGTATATATGCATATTACAAAAATGAAGACTCCATAGCAGATAGATGTAATACTTTATCAGAAAGATTTGGGATAAAGTTTAACGGAGATATTGTAACAGACGATGTTAACAATTATGATAATGATAATCTATTAATAACCACAACAGATATATTTCCAAAGCTAAAAGAAAAAGGAATTCAAAAAGTTATGCTTGCATGCACAGATACATTAACAATAGCAGAAAATGTTAAACCTTTAATAAAAGCTGAAAATACAGCTATTTCAAAACTTGGAAAAGAAAAAATATTATTTGCAAAATATGATGACCCAAGTGGTGGCTGTTTTATAGCCGGTGGAACTTGTGTTTTCTGGGATAATTACTCAATAGATTTATATAATAATAAAGAATTTAGCCTTGCATTACTTATGAAAAAGAATGGATAAAATAAAAGAAAACGACACCGTAGAATTAACAAACGGAAAAGATAGATTCTTTATAAAGATAGAAAAAGGAAAGGTATATTCTACCCATCTTGGTAATATTAACCATGATGATATTATCGGAAAGGAATGGGGCGATACTATACAAACCCATTCCGGACATAATTTTATATTAATAAAGCCATCTTTATACGATATTATTATGTATGCCATAAAAAGACAAACACAGATAATATATCCAAAAGATTCCGGATATATAACTTTAAAGCTCGGATTAAGAAATGGTATGAAAGTTTTAGAATCCGGTATAGGAAGCGGAGCTTTGACAATAGTTATGGCAAATGCATTATATCCAGATGGCAGAATTTATGCTTACGAAAAAGAAGAAAAATTTTTAAATAATGCATTAAAAAATATACAACTTGCTGGATTTGAAAACACTGTAAATGCTTTTATTTTTGATTTGGCAAATCCACTTCCGGAAAAAAATTTTGATGCTGCTTTTATAGATGTAAGAGAACCTTGGCTTTATTTAGATAATATAAAAGAAGCATTAAAAAAAGGTGCCCCAATTGGTTTTTTACTCCCGACCACAAATCAAGTTATAGAATTATTAAAAGGATTAAAAAATCATGGATTTATAAATATAGAAGTGCAGGAATTATTTGTTAGGGACTATAAACCGATTTTTGACAGATTTAGACCGGAAGATAGAATGGTTGCCCATACCGGCTATTTAATATTTGCAAAAAAAGGATTTTAAAGCTATTGAAATAAAGGAAAAAAATATATATAATATATACCTGTTTACACGGAGGATGTAGCTCAGTTGGCAGAGCACATGGTTGTGGCCCATGTGGTCGCGGGTTCAAGTCCCGTCATCCTCCCTTTATTATTTTTGAGGATATGAAAATGAAAAAGATAATATTAGCAGGGATTTTAACATTTGCAACATTGGTTAGCTCCTGTTCTCAAGTATCATTTGCATCTAAAGAGCCGGTTGTATTAATGGCAAAAACGGAAAATAGAAAAGATTACCAATTTGTGATACCTGCAAATTTTGTATTAGATGAAGCCAATTCAATGATATATGATTCTTCTAAATATTATAGGGCATATCTCATATATAAAGGACAGGGGAATATCATTGATTTGGTAGATTTTTTTGATAAAAATATGGCAAAACTTGGTTGGCAGAAAGAATCTTCTTTGATTTCAAAAGAAGCTATCTTAGCTTACTCAAAAGAAGATAAATTAGTAGTTATTAGAATAGAGTATGGTTTAACAGAAACAGTTATAAGAATATTATTAACAGCTAAATAAATCTGCGAGTGTGGCGGAATTGGCAGACGCGCGGGACTTAGGATCCCGTGGCTGAAAAGCCGTGTGGGTTCAACTCCCACCACTCGCATTCATTAAACATATAAACACAATTTCCAAAATTAAAAAGCTATTTGTAAATGAAATATAGAAAGATTAGAGTTAAACTATATTGACATAATAAATTTTATGTATAAATTTATGCGTATAAACAAATTTAAAAGGTGATAAAAATGAAGCTAAAAAACCAAAAAACTAATAAAGTTAGAAAAAATATAACTCTTTCCAAAGAAGCAGAAGAAAAACTAAAAGAACTTGCAAGAATAGAAAATAAATCCCAAAGTGAGCTAATAGAAAAACTTATAGAAAATGTTTATAAAGAAATAGAAAAAAAGAAAAAGTTAGAAGCTTTAAAAAGAATAGTCGAAAATAGAAAGTATTTTAAAGAGATAGACCCAAATCTTACTATTCAAAAAATTAAGGAGCAAATGGAAAGTGAGTTGTAAAAAAGTATTTATAGATGCCAATGTCATTTTAGACCTATTTTTAGATAACAGACCTTATAGTGAATATTCCAAAGAAGCTTTTTTCCATTTACAAAAAAATAATGTAGAACTTTTAACAAGTTGTGATTTAATAACAACAGTTTACTATGTGTTAAGAAAATACGACAAAGAAAAAGCTTTAGAAAACCTTTCATATACTTTGGAATTATTATACTTAATACCATTTTCAAATTATGAAACTAAAAAAGCCATAGAATTAATGCAAAAAGATAAAAACTTTAAAGATTTAGAAGATACTTTACAATATGTTTTAGCAAAAGAAAACCAATGCGATTTAATTTTATCTAATGATGATGATTTTTACTCACCAGATATAAAAAAGATAAATACAAAAGATTTTTTAGAAAAACTGACATAAGCAACATAAAAGCACATTAGAAAAAATAGTTCAGCAGAGTATACAAATTCTAAAAATTAGATTTTAAATTGCTTAATTTCAAAATTATAGAAAAAAAAGGGCAGATTAACTGCCCCTTTGAGATTAGATATCAAAATAAAGTTCAAATTCTTTTGGATGAGGAATTAATCTTATAGCGTCATGTTCTGCTTGTTTTGTTTCTATCCACATATTAATGAAATCTAAATCCATTACTCCACCTTTTAATAAAAATTCATTATCAGCTTTAAGAGCATCTATTGCTTCTTGGAGAGAACCTGGTGTTTGTGGAACATTCGCAAGTTCTTCCGGTGGTAATGAATAGATATCTTTATCAAGAGGTTCTCCCGGATGGATTCTGTTTTCAATACCATCTATAGCTGCCATAAGTAATGCTGTAAACGTTAAATATGGGTTAGATGAAGCATCAGGGAATCTTACTTCTATTCTTTTAGCTTTTGGAGAATCTACTATCGGAATTCTTATAGCAGCACTTCTATTTCTTGCAGAATATGCAAGTCTAACAGGAGCTTCAAATCCAGGCACTAATCTGTGATAAGAGTTTGTTGTAGGATTTGAAAATGCTGCTATAGCCTTGGCATGTTTTATTATTCCGCCGATAGCATATAAAGCTATATCAGATAAACCGGCATAGCCATTTCCTGCAAATAAGTTTTGTCCTTTATTCCAGATAGACATATGAACGTGCATACCCGAGCCGTTATCACCTGCAAGTGGTTTTGGCATAAATGTAACAAATTTTCCATATCTATAACCAACATTTCTAAGAACATATTTGTATTTTAGAATATTATCTCCACTGCCTACTATGTCAGAAAATCTGAAATTTATCTCTCCCTGTCCTGCTGTAGCAACTTCATGATGCTCTCTTTCTACTGTTAAGCCAACTTCTTCAAGGGTTTTTACCATTTCCATTCTGATATGGTGAGTTTTATCTAAAGGAGATACAGGGAAATATCCTCTTTTAAAAGGAATTTTATATCCAAGGTTTGGATTTTCTTCTCTTCCTGTATTCCACCAACCTTCTTCAGAATCTACTTCATAATAAGAATGGTTTGCTCCATTGCTAAATCTTATTTCATCAAATATAAAGAATTCAGCTTCCGGTCCAAAATAAGCTATATCTCCTATTCCGGATGCTCTTAAATATTCAAGAGCTTTTTTTGCAATCTGTCTTGGGTCTCTATTGTAAGCCTCTTTTGTAATAGGGTCTACAACATCACAGATAAGAGATAATGTAGGTTCTTCTATAAATGGGTCTATAAATGCTGTTTTTGGATCAGGAATAAGAAGCATATCAGATTCTTGAATACCTTTCCAACCTCTTATTGATGAACCATCAAAAGGAATTCCTTCTTCAAAACTATCTAAGGAAAACTCATGGGAAGGAATAGTAATATGTTGCCACTGTCCAAATGGGTCAGAAAATTTTACATCAATAAAAGAAATACCTTTTTCTGAAATAACACGCATTACATCATCTGGTGTTTGACATTGAATCATAGTCATAAAAAACCTCCTATATAAAAATTTTTAAATTGCTTCCGGTCCTCTTTCGCCTGTTCTTATTCTTATTACATCTTCTATTGGGATAATAAATATTTTTCCATCACCTATTCTTCCTGTTCTTGCAGCTTGCATGATAGCTTCAACTACTTTCTCTACAATTTCATCATCAACTACAATTTCTATTTTTAATTTAGGTAAGAAATCAATAACATACTCTGCTCCTCTATATAACTCTGTATGTCCTTTTTGTCTTCCAAATCCTTTTGCTTCTGTAACGGTCATACCATAGACACCAATATTGGTTAAAGCATCTTTTACTTCATCAAGTTTAAAAGGTTTAATAATCGCTTCAATTTTTTTCATTTAACGCCTCCTTCTATAAAATATACAAATTTTATGCCAATTTAATTTTTTCAATAACTTATTTGTTTTATATCTAAATTTATACCAAAATTTTTATCAATTTTGCATATTTTTTATGCAACTAAATAATTATTTTGCACAAATTTTATGCATTTAAATCAAAAACAACAACTTTTATTTCTGTATAATCTTCAATTGCAAATTTAGGCCCTTCCCTTCCTATACCACTACCTTTAACACCACCATAAGGCATATTGTCAGCTCTAAATGTAGGAATATCATTTATTATAACACCACCAACATTCACATTTTGAATAACTTTCCATGCATTTTTTAAATCATTTGTAAATATTCCAACTTGCAAACCATAATTTGTTTTATTTACAAGCTCAATGGCTTCTTCTATGGTTTTGAATCTTTTAACAGCAACTACCGGAGCAAATGCTTCTTCATAAAATAATTTTGATTCTTCCGGTGTATCTGTTATAATTGTAGGTTGAAAAACGGTTTTATCTTCTGCACAAGACATGCCACCACTGATTAATTTTCCACCTTTTAAAACTGCTTCCTGTATCCAAGTATGTATTCTATCTACTTCATTTAATGATATAACAGGGCCTACATCTGTATCCTCTTCCATAGGGTCTCCGAATTTAAGCTTAGAAGCTTCTTCTTTAAGAAGCTTTTCAAATCTATCTGCAACTTTCTCATGAACTAATACTCTTTGGACAGAAATACAAACCTGTCCTGCCAATGCAAATCCACCTATAACAGATTTTTTAGCTGCTATTTCAAGATTTGCAGTTTCATCTACAATTACGGCAGAATTTGAGCCAAGCTCCATAACTATCTTCTTTAATCCCGCTTGTTTTGCTATTATTTCTCCTACCTTTAAACTTCCTGTAAAAGATACAACCCTAACATCCGGATGGGTAGTCATTGCCTGCCCTACATCTGCAAAACCCGGAATAACCGATACTGCTTCTTCTGGCACTCCTGCCTCTAAGAATAATTCACAGAGCATTATTGGTGATAGAGGTGTTTTTTCACTTGGTTTTAATATAAAAGGACAGCCGGCTGCAATAGATGGGGCTATTTTATGGGCTGTAAGATTTACAGGAAAATTAAAAGGTGTGATTGCAGATACAATTCCTGCTGGCTCTCTAAAATAAAATCCTTTTTTCCCTTTTCCATTTTCAGAAGCATCAATATGAATATATTCTCCATGTATTCTTTTTGCTTCTTCGGCAGAAAAAGTTATCGTGTTAATTGCTCTATTTACTTCTATTCTTGCTTCTCTTATTGTTTTTCCGGTTTCTAAAACTATTGCTTTAGCAAAATCTTCTTTTCTTTCTTCTAAAAGTTTTGCTACCTTTGATAATATCTTATATTTTTCATAAGATGATAACTCTTTTAATTTCTTTAATCCGATTTTTGCTTTTTCAATGGCTTTTTCTACATCTTCTGGAGAACCTTTTGGAACTTCCCCAATCTTTTGAAGATTATACGGATAAATCACATCTATTTTTTCTTCTTTATCTAAAAATTCTCCACCGATAATCATCAATTTTTTAATCATTTTTAAATCCTCTAAGGATTTTTATTAAGATATTATAGCATTTTTGAGATTAAAAAGGATTTTTTTTAAGCTGAGAAATTGAGGAAATTAGATGAAAGCCCTGCTTTTATGCAGGGCTATTTGGGATTATATACCTTCAGGTCTTTTTACATCATAAAGGATATCATCTGTTGGATGTCTGTATAATGGCATATCAAGGCGTTTTTCATCAAGATAATGTCCTATGAATCCTATTGACCTACCGAGAACAAAGAATGCATTAAATGCTCCGGCATTTATAAGTTCATCTATCTCTTCTTCTGTATAACCAAGGGCTCTAAACATATCAACAAGAAGAACTCCTATTGTACCATCAACATTAAGAATTAAGTTTTCTTTCTTAGAAGTTGTAACTTTTTCTACTTCAAGGGCATATTGTAATAAATCTGTTGATGGGAAATTTTTAAATGCATAAGATTTAAGAAGCTCTACCCTTTTATCCGGATTTTTTGTAGATTTTATTCTATGTCCTATTCCCGGTATAGGTATTTTTTCTACATTTTTCATATATTCAACAAATTCATTTGGAGACATATTTTTCTCTTTTGCCATTTTAAAATATTTAGCAGCTCCATCAATAGCTCCACCAAATCTTGGCCCTATCGCCAATATACCTGTTACAAGTGAAGACATTAAATCTTTACCGGCTCTTGCTGTAACTTTTACATTGTGAGCTCCTGCTACTGCCGGTCCGTGGTCTGCTACAACTCTTATAACCATATCTATGAAACCTGAAGCCCATTCAGGGAATTTCTTTTTAAACCACAATAAACCAATAACATCGGCTATAGATAAACCTTTTTCTATAACTTCACTTATAGGAACTCCACAATATGTAGCTTCTTCTCCTCTATCATCCGAAATTGTGCATATAAAGTTTGTTGGTTTTCTTACTTTTCCTTCTCTTATAGCTTTTGATAAATCTTCCGGTATTGGTGGAACTTCCGGCTCCTGTATAGGTTGAATTTTTCCTTCTCCGAGAAGCATTTCATATATTCCTTTTATTACATGAGGAAGTTCATTAAAGTTATTAGGAACATGAACTCCTGCTTCTTTTAATGCTCTATTTTTTGCATCTGCAGTTTCTCTGTCTGCTCCGGCTTTTGCTCCTGCGTGCCCAAACTGGACTTCTCCACCGAAGAATTTAGATATTGTTCCTATACACCAACCGATAACCGGTTTCTTTATTAAACCATTTTTAACAGCTTCTGCTACTTTATATTCAAGTTCTCCACCTACTTCTCCAAGTAATATCATAAATTTAACTTGTGGATTTTGCTCAAATCTAACTAAATGGTCTAAAAAGTCAGAACCTGGAAATCTATCACCACCGATTGCTATACCCTCTGCAAGTCCATCTGCATTCCTTGCTATTATGTTGGAAAGCTCATTGAATAATCCACCAGACCTTGTAACAAGACCAACTGAACCCGGTCTATGTAATTTAGATTGAATAATATTTTCTATTGTTCCACCGGTGTTTGCTATTCTGAATGCTCCTGGTGCTATGCCACCAACTGTTGCAGGCCCGATTATCCATTTACCAAGTTGTTTCGCTCTTATTCTCATTTCCCTTGCATATCTTTCCGGAATACCTTCTGCAGTTATAACTATTGTTCTTATTGTTGGTATATCAAAGGCTTCCAATGTAACATTATAAGCAGTTCTAAATGATGCAAAATTTAATAAAACATCAGCTTCAGGATGAAATTTAGCTGCTTCTTTTGTTGATTTATAAATTGGGATAATTATCTCTTTTGTTCCGTAGAAAAATTTTTCAAATGTTCTTTCTGCTGTAGGTGCTACAATTGCAGCAATACTTGGAGACCTTCCTACAACATAATCATAATCAAGCATTCTTTGAATTGCTGTTGTGTTTAAATTCCAGAAAATAGCTTTTGTGTTTCTGTCAAATAATAAATAATCTGGTCTGCTCATTTATAAAACCTCCTCATTATTGCTCTTCTTGAAGAGCTTTTCTAACTATATCTGTCATATGTAATTCTGGTCCATACACTTCTATTGGTAAACCAAGCTCTTCTGCTGCCTGTTTAATTCTTTTTAAGCCAACTTCATAATTTGGCCCACCACGTCTTACATAGATTTTAATGCCGACGGCTCTCATCTTATCTGCATATTCTTTAAATGCATCTATAATACCATCAAAAGTTTTTGCTACATCTGTAAAGTTAGCAATAGCACCGCCAATTAAAAGGATTTTTGGTTTTCCGGAAGGATGTTTATTTCTTGTCATTAAATCAAGCACTGTCTTTACATACTCTCTTGTTTCTGTTCTTGTTGGGTTTCCTGAATATTCACCATAATTAGCAAGTTCATTTACATATCCCATATCTGCTACTGTATCTGCATAAACAACAGAAGCTCCACCACCTGCAACAAGAGTCCAAATTCTACCTTCAGGATTTAATATAGTTAATTTTAAAGATGAACCGGATTTTTCATCAAGTTCTTTTATATATTTTTCTTCCGGTGTTAAATCTCTTCCAAAACCAGAAGGAAATTCAACTTCACCCCATTTTTTACCTGCTACAAAAGCAGCAGTATCATCAAGCTTTCCAACAAAATCAAGAGGATATACTTTATTACCAACAATAACAAGAGGGTTTATTTCAAAATATGCAAAATGTAAATCTTTAAAAAGTTTATAAGCTCTTTTTACAAATTCTGCATATTTTTCTTTATCTTTTATCTCTACCGGAACATTTTCTTTTATTAATTTTTCAACTTCTTCATCTGTTGCGAGAGGTGGAATTTTTACTTCTTTAACTTTATCCCAGTTTTCTTCAACATCTATACCACCAAAAGCAGACATATAAACAATATCTGCATCTTCTCCCATAGAAAATGCTACATAATATTCTTCTTCCTGTTTATGTGGAACAAAAGGCTCTATTAAGAAATGGGTTAGATGCCCTTTTACTCCATTTATTTCAACTTCTTCGCTCATTTTTTGTTTTATCCATTTTACTGCATCTTCGTAAATAACATCTCCCGGTTTGTTTATCTTAAACAAAACAAGCCCAAGCTTTCCTCTTTTTCCAAAAAGCATATCAGGTTTTGCAACAAGTGGAGTTTCTTTAAGCCATGGATATTCTTCAGGAAGTTTGTCAAAATCTGTTTCAGGAGTTACAAGTACAGATTTAAAATCATACTCAAATACATCATCAAAATAATCTTTCCAATTTTGAGCTAAAATTCTTTTTCCATCATACTCTCTAATTCCTCTCTGAGCCATTTAAATTCCTCCTTTCAAATTTAAAAACAGCAGGCTTAAAGCCTGCCATCTATGTTTAAATAGAATCTATAATTGCATTAAATGTTGCACTTGGTCTCATTGCTTTTTCTGCTTTTACATCATCCGGATGATACCACCCACCTATATCTGCAGGTTTACCTTCTGTTGCGGCTATTTCTTCAAGAATTTTTTGCTCATTTTCAGCTAATTTTTGATAAACCTCAGCAAATTTTTTAGCAATCTCTTCATCTTCTTTTTGGTTAGCAAGAGCTTCTGCCCAATACATTGCTAAATAGAAATGGCTTCCTCTTGTATCAAGCTGTCCTGCTTTTCTTCTTGGTGTTTTATCATTTTCTAAGTATTTTTCTATAGCTCTATCAAGAGTATCTGCCAATATTAATAATCTTTTATCTTTTTCTCCGTCCTGCTTGTATGCAAGTTTTAATGCTTCAACAAAAGCTAAGAACTCTCCAAGGCTATCCCATCTTAAATGGCTTTCTTTTAAGAATTGTTCAACATGCTTTGGTGCACTACCACCTGCTCCTGTTTCAAATACACCACCACCTGCAATAAGTGGAACTATTGATAAACTTCTTGCAGATGTTCCAACTTCTATTATTGGGAATAAATCTGTTAAATAATCTCTCAATACGTTTCCTGTTACAGATATTGTATCTTTACCTTCTCTAAATCTTTTTAATGTATATTTCATTGCATCTTCAGGAGATTTTATATACCATTCTACATCTGATAAATCATATTTTGGAAGTTCTTCTTTTATTTTTTTGATTAATTCTCTATCATGGGCTCTGTATCTATCAAGCCAGAAAACTATTGGCATTTTTGCTTCTTTTGCTCTATTTATTGCAAGTTTTATCCAGTCTCTTATAGCTATATCTTTTGTTATGCAACTTCTGTAAATATCTCCGGCATTTACTTGGTGCTCTATTAAAATATTTCCTTCTGCATCTACAATTCTCATTATTCCATCTGCTGGAGGGAAGAATGTTTTATCATGGCTACCATACTCTTCTGCTTTCATTGCCATAAGTCCAACATTTTGAACCGTTCCTATTCTTGTAGGGTCAAATTGTCCATTTACTTTTATATCTTCTACTATCTCTTTATACATTCTTGCATAGCTTCTGTCAGGTATTGTGATAACGCAATCATCTACTTCACCTTTTGGCCCCCATCCTTTTAATCCATTTTTTATAACAGCAGGAACAGATGCATCTACAATAACATCATTTGGCATATGTAAGTTTGTTATGCCATTATCAGAATCAACCATATACATTCTTGGTCTTTTTTCATAAATTTCTGCTATTGTTTGTTTTATTGCATTTTGTTTATCTTCTGGAAGTTTTTTCATTTTGTTTTCAAGGTCAGCAAGACCATTGTTTGGATTAAATCCTATCTCTTCAAGCTCCTTTCCGTGTTTTTCAAATAATTCTTTAAAATAAACTCTAATAGCATCTCCAAACATAACAGGGTCAGAAACTTTCATCATTGTAGCTTTAAGGTGTAAAGAGAACAATATATCATTATCTTTTGCATCTTCTATTACTTTTTCATAAAAATCTCTTAATTTTGCTCTATCTAAGAAAGTTCCATCTACTACATCACCTGCATTAACTTCAACTTCTTTTAAAACTTGAACATTTCCGTTTTTATCAACAAATTCATATCTTATTTTTGTATCTTTTTGAATTGTTACAGATTTTTCATTTTCATAAAAATCTCCTGCAACCATATGAGCAACATGAGATTTTGAGTTTTCTGAAACCGGTTCTAATTTGTGAGGATGTTTTTTAGCATACTCTTTTACAGACCTTGATAATCTTCTGTCAGAGTTTCCTTGTCTTAAAACAGGGTTAACTACAGAACCGATACATCTATCATATCTTGCTTTTATATCTTTTTCTTCTTCTGTTTGTGGATTTTCCGGATAATCAGGTAAATTGTATCCTTGAGACTGAAGTTCTGCAATTGCTTCTTTTAACTGAGGTAAAGATGCAGATATATTAGGAAGTTTCATTATGTTAGCTTCCGGTCTTAATACAAGTTCTCCAAGATATGCAAGTTCATCAGGAATTTTTTGGTCTTCTCTCAAATAATTAGTATCAGAAAACTGGGCAATAATTCTACCGGCTAAAGAAATATCTCTAAGTTCTATGTTTAGGTTTGCAACTTTTGTGTAAGCTCTCATAATTGGAAGTAAAGAATAAGTTGCAAGTGCCGGAGCTTCATCAATTTTCGTCCAAACTATCGTCGCCATTTTAAAACCTCCTAAAGTTTTTTAATTATCTGCTAAATATTATAGCATTGCATTTTTAAAAAATCAAACATTGTTTTATTTTTGTTTTTAAAATGGCGTTTAAATAATTTATTTTATGAAAAATTAAACTGCATAATTCTAATTCGGAAAGTTATAAGGAAAAAATTTAAGAATTTTAAATCTTAATTTGAGTCTAGATTAAATACCAAGAACTAAGGATTTAATCAATTTAGTTTCAAACATACCTATTAAACCACTTATGATGAGGTAAAAGATAATCAGAACGATAATAAATTGGAAATTTTTAGAGTTTTCTGTTGGAATGTTTAAAATTTTATCGGAAGATAAGAAGATGATATAAAAAGCATAAAATGTAGCTAAAAACATAACAATCATTGTTATAGGTGAATTTATCATATAAAAAATACCTGCTATCCACATAGGAATAAGAGAAAATACAGAAACTTTGAAGGCTTTATTTATATCTTTATCTCCTCCAAAGCTTCCTGCAAAGAAATAAACTATTGAATATAAAATTATTGGCCTGATTATCTCAAAAATCCAAGTTATTCCAAGCATAATAAATATTTTTGAGTAATTGTTTTCTACAAGGATATTTTTTAATGTTTGCATATATCGGACTGTATCTTGCAGCTCTTTATTTGTTGCATACTCTTTTAAAAAGTTATCTATGGAAGATATATATAGCCCTTTTAATATTGTAAAACCTATTAAATAACCAATTACCGGTATTAATGCAAATGGAATTACTACTTTTATAAATAAATCTTTTGAATATATATCTATCTGATTAATCTTATCCGGTAATTCTTTCGGTTTTAAATAAAAGGGCAAAATATCTTTAATCATATTATCCTCATAAATGTTTAATTATTGCTTCTGTCATTTCCTGAGTATTTACTCTTTTTGTCCCAACTGACCATATATCTGCTGTTCTATAACCTTCTTCAAGAACTTTTTCTACTGCATTTTCTATATCTCTTGCTGCCTCTGGCAATTTACATGTTAATTCAAGCATCATTGCGGCAGATAAGATTGTAGCTATTGGATTTGCTATTCCTTTTCCGGCTATATCCGGTGCAGAACCATGAATTGGTTCGTAAAATGCATATCTTTCTCCTATGCTTGCAGATGGGAGCATTCCAAGGCTTCCTGTTAAAGCTCCTGCTTCATCGGATATTATATCTCCGAAAATATTTCCTGTCACTATTACATCAAAATCTCTTGGTCTTCTTATAAGTTGCATAGCACAGTTATCTACATACATATGTTCAAGCTCAACATCAGCATAATCATTATGAACTTCATTTACTACTTCTCTCCATAATGCACTTACTTCAAGAACATTTGCTTTATCAACACTTGTAACTTTATTTCTTCTTCCTCTTGCTATCTCAAATGCAAGTCTTGCTATTCTTTTTATTTCGTGCTCATAATATATCATTGTGTTATATCCAACTCTTTCATTGTTTCTTTCTTCTATTCCTCTTGGTTCTCCAAAATATACATCTCCGGTTAATTCTCTTAAAACAACAAGATTTACACCTTTTATTATTTCCTGTTTAAGAGGTGAAGCATCTAAAAGTGCATCATAGGCTTTAGCAGGTCTTATATTAGCAAAAAGATTTAACTCTTTTCTAATTCTGAGTAATCCTTTTTCCGGTCTTTTATCTGTAGGTAAATTATCCCATTTTTCTCCACCAACAGCACCAAATAAGACAGCATCACTTTCTTTACAAAGTTTTAATGTTTCTTCAGGAAGTGGGTCTCCTACTGCATCTATAGCAGCACCACCTACCAATGCTTTTTCAAATTCAAATGTTATGCCGTATTTTTTAGAGATTACATCTAAAACTTTTAAAGCTGCATCAATTATTTCGGGACCTATTCCATCTCCCGGTAAAACTGCTATTTTAAAATGCTTTTTCATAGACTCCTCCAAGTAGGTTTTTATTTATTTTAACATTTTTCATAAAAACTTTAAACTAATATCAAGCCATTTTGCTGAATGGACTAATGCACCGGAAGATATAAAATCTACTCCTGTTTCTGCATAATCCCTTATATTTTGTAGGGTTATATTACCGGAAACTTCTAATTTTTTTCTTTTATTATTTATTTTTACTGCTTCTTTTACCTGCTCTATATCAAAATTATCAAGCATAATAATATCAACATCAAGCTCCATAGCTTCTTTTAATTCTTCTAAGGTATTTACTTCTACCTCTATTTTTGCCATCGGTGATATTTTTTCTTTTATCTGATTTACTGCTTCTTTTATTCCACCGGCAAGAACTTTATGATTATCTTTTATCATAACCATATCATATAAAGCAAATCTATGGTTGTATCCTCCACCTACTTTAACGGCATATTTTTCAAAAGCCCTAAATCCCGGTGTAGTTTTTCTTGTATCAAGTATTTTTACTCCCGTATCTTTTATAAGATTTATATATTTATTTGTATTTGTTGCTATTCCGGATAATCTCTGGATTATATTTAATGATAATCTTTCTCCTTTTAAGATTGATTTTCCACTTCCATAAAGATATCCGATTATATCACCTTTTTTTATAAATTCCCCATCTTTTTTCATTATTTTGAAATTAATATTTTCATCTATTACATTAAAAACTTCTTTAGCTATATCTATACCGGCTAAAATTCCATCTTCTTTTGCAAGTATATATGCTTTTATGAATTTATCTTTCAGATTATCCGTTGTAATATCAGAATATCCTATATCTTCCAATAAGAATTGTTTAATCTTTTCCCTAATAAACAATCTATCAAGCATTTTTATCTCTCAAAATGGTTTTACAATAACTAAAATTACAATTATAATCATAAGTATTGTTGGTATTTCATTATATATTCTGAAAAATTTACCGGATTTGTTGCATAAATCTTTTTCAAATCTTCTTCTAACTATCTCATTATGGATGAAAAATCCTATCAGTAAAGCAACTGCTGTTAATTTTGCATGTAACCAGCCACCTGATTTAAAAAGCTCCGGATTTAATATTATCATAGCTATGCCGGTTATCAATGTAATAACAAAAGCCGGTATGCCGATAACATAAAATAACTTTTTCTCCATTATTTTAACTACTTTTACAAAACCATCATTATCTTTATTTTCTGCATGATAAACAAATAATCTTGGAAGATAAAACAAAACTGCCATCCATGAAATAACAAATATAATATGTATAGCTTTTATCCATATATAAACCATATCTAACCTCAAAATATTTAATCAGCGTAGATAAATAAATTTACATTTTTCATTTTGTATATCTCTTTCAACCCATTTAATCCCTTTAACATCTTCTTCTAACTTTCTAACAAATCCTTCTATAAATCCCAAACCAAACCAGCATACACTATGTTTTATTGGTTCATATCCTTTTTCTTTTAATACCGGATAAAAAACACAGTTACAGATATAAGCTTCATCTTTGCTTCTTTCTATTTTATGAGCAAATCCAAATGTATTAAGAGATTTTTCTAATAACTCTTCCCACTCTTCCCTTGGATTATTTTCCTGTAGAACTTTTGTAACTTCTCTGGCAAGTTGTCTGATGATAGCATACCCCCCGTTATTACCAAATATTTCTTGAATTTTATCAGCAAAAGCGAAAACTATATCTTTTCCGGATAAATTTTCAGTACCTTCTTTGGATTTTAAATTGTTTAATAACTGATTTACCAGATTTTCACCAAGAATATTTTTGGAAAGATTTACAAGCGTAGATATAACTTCTTCATTTATTTCACCCTGAATAGCCATTTTTTACCTCTTATTTATAATGCTATCTATAATTATAGGCTATAAAGATGAATAAAACAAGATATATTTAACCCAAGGTATTCAACACAATAGATGATAAAATATAAATACAGGTAAAAGAGAAATAAACATTGGAGCTTCTTATAATTTTTCATCTATTAAATACGATACCATTCTTTTTTTTTTGAAAAAACTTAAAAAACCATTTATGTTAAAATATATTTATATTACCATTTTTAGAGGTTGGAGAATTAAATTATGGAAACAAATATTCTAAATGAAATGAAAATATTATTACATTTCATTATAAGCCTGCTTACAATTTTGAATCCAATAGAAGCAGCTGCTATAATGTTAAGTCTAATCCCTTTATCCACTCCAAGAAGAAAAATACATTCTATTAGTTTAAAAGCAAGTTTAACTGTATTAATAGCATCTTTATTAACTATTTTTGTAGGTAATTATATATTTAAACTTTTTGGTATTGATATTGACTCGATAAAAGTTATAGGTGGGATTGTTTTATTAAAAATTGCCTTAGATATGGCTTTGGGGAAAATTTCAGAAACAAATCATTCAGAAGAAAAAACAGAAGAGTCAAAAGAGATAGATGATATATCTATAATTCCTCTTGGAATACCTATATTATTTGGTCCAGGAGTTATTGCTACACTAATTGTATTTTATGAAGAAGTTTCAACATTATTAGATTTAGTATTGCTAATTATATCCATTTTTATTTCTTCATTAACAGTATTCTATACATTAAAAAATGCTGTAATTTTAAATAGATTTTTAGGGATAACTGGTATAAAAATTACTGCAAGGATTATGGGATTAATAGTTGGAGCAATCGCGTCTCAATTTATTATAAGTGGGGTAAAGGCTCTCTGGAATCTATATTAAAAATTTTTACCTCCCAAATAATCTCCTTAATCCTCTCGCTAAAAGGTTTCTACCGGTAGCTTTTTGAAGTTTGATAGCACATATATTTATTTGATATTTTTTATTTAATCTATCCATAAATTCATAGCTTTCCTGATTTGATGCATATTTTTAGAAGTTCCTTTTTTTGCTTTTTCCCCGAACTGTTAATAATTTTTTATTTTTATTCCTCCATTTTTGAAATTGTTTTAAATATAGGAGTAGCAACTCCAACTATTCTTAAAAATTATTCTTCTATTTCTAAAACTACTTCTGCAAAATACTTAGCTTTGTCATAAGGCAAACCTTTTAAATTTTTCTCATTAATGTAATCTATGATTTCCTGAGCGTGCTTTTTTGCAGTGTCAATTTTACCTAGTTTTAGAGCAAGTTTTGTTTCCATCATAAGTTCATTTAATTTTAAATCTAACATTTTCTTTCACCTCCTTATTTATTTTCAGCCAATGCTTTAAATATTGGTGTTGCTGCTCCGATTATTCCATTATTTGCAGCATGTCTTACAATTTTTACTACATATAAAAGCTCTTCTTTTGTAGTTCCAAATGTTAATGCTGCATTTAAAGTTGCTTTTATACATTCCTCATCTTTCATTGCAAGTGCAGCTGCTAAATATATTAAATTTGCAGTTTTTGGGTCAAATGGTGAATTTTCATCATTTACACTTTGTTTTGATGACATGGCTATTTGCTGAACAATATCAGGAGCAACATCTTTTGCATAAACTATCGCTTCCGGAATATTTTCTTTACCTCCTAATTTTTTAGCCATCATTTCTAAAATCTGTTCTACAGTTGGCATTTGATTTGACATTTTACTTACCTCCAAAAAGTTTTTTTATTAAATAATTACTTATTTCTATCATAAAATCAGGTGGTAATTTACCGTGAGCATAATAATATTCTTCATCAAAACTAATTTTCATCAATTTTGCTATCGGAGAATGCCATGCAATATCATACTCATTTTCATAAAGAGCATTTGATAAAATTAATGTTGCTTCAAAACCACCCATATTCATAATACAAAATACTTCCGGTTTAAATGGCTTTATTTCATCTGTTAATCCTTCTTGTTTTTCTATTGCAGAGGACGCAACATCTGCTTGCATAACTGCTATATGTCCAAGTTTTGGCTGTGCTAAAGCATTAACATCTCCAACTGCATATATATTGTCATATTTTATGTGTTTCATCGTTCTATCTGTAGGAACCCATCCCATATCATCTCCAAGACCGGATTCTTTTATAAAATCCGGTGCTTTATATGGTGCAATTATAATGGCTAAATCGCAAGGTAAACTACTTCCATCTTTAAATATTACTTCTTTATCTGTAATTTCTACAAGTTCTTTATTTAGATGGAGTTTTATGCCTCTTTCTTCCATGAATTTTCCTACCGTATTTCTGGGGTTATCTCCAACGTCTTCAAAAAATATTTCTCCGGGAGTAAAAACATTTATACTACTTTTTTCTCTCTTACCTTCTTTTCTTAATCTATGGTCTATCATAAACATAACTTCTCCAACAGGACCTTCACAGGGAGCTTTTAAATCAGGTGCTTCTACCACATGACCAAAATAACTTCTTGCAGCACCTACAACTACATTACCACCTTCAAAGGTTTTCAATCTTTCATAAAGTTTTGAAGCCTCTTTATCATCACAAACAGAGTATCCATATTCTCTGTATCCTTTTATTGAATCATAATCTTTTATTGAACCGGTAGCAATAATTAAATAGTCATAAGGTATAATTTCTTCATCTACTATAACCTCATTTCTTTCTGGCTTTATTTCTTTAACTTCTCCAAGTTTAAAGTTAATGCCTTTTTTTTCTAAATAATCTTTTATTTTTATCTGTGCTTTAGAAACAGGTTTTCCCTCAATAGCAACTTCAGGTAAAGCCGGACGCTCCAAAGAATAATCTGTTTTATTAATCACTGTAAAATCAAACTTGTCCTTATATTTTTCCAAATTATAAAGGACTCTTAATCCTCCAAATCCTGCACCGATGATAACTATTTTTTTCTTCATTTTTATCCTCCTGCAAAGCCGAATTTTGATTTTATTTTATAAAAGAAATAATAAAGAAGAGGAACATAAATAAGGGTTAAGAATGTTCCTATAATTAATCCTCCTATTGCAACCGCTCCAAGAGGTGCAAGCCTTTCAAGTCCGAGAGCCCATCCAAGGGCAATTGGTATCATTCCAACAGAAGTTCCAAATGCAGTCATTAAAACAGGTCTTGTTCTAATTTTTATACTATCCAATATGGCAGTTTCTATATCTTTTCCTTTTGATAATGCATCATTTATAAAATCAATTAAAAGAATTGAGTTTTTTGTTATTATACCGGCTAATAATACAATACCCATAAGTCCCGGCATTGATTGATGATATCCCATTATAAGTATAGCCCAGGATGCTCCGATAACAGAAAGCGGAACTGCAAATATAACTGCAATAGGAGCAGAGAAAGAACGAAATGGAGGAACAAGAGCAAAGAATAAAAGAATTATACCAATTCCTATGGCTTTTAACATTCTACCCATAGAATCCATCATCTCTTTAACATCGCCTTCTTGAGAAATTTCATATCCCGGTGGAAGTTTCACTTTTGATTTCTCCATAACTTCTTTAAAACTTTCCATTATATGAGATATAGCGGCTTTTTCTCTGTATCCTAAGATATCAACGGTATAATTTAATCCTTCCCTTGTGATTACCGTTGGCTCTATATTTTTTTCAATTTTAGCAACTGCAGATAAAGGAATATTTCCTTTTGGTGTGGTTATATAATATGAGTCTAAATCAAGTAAGGAATCTCTATTTTCTTTGTTATATACCACCCTCACATTAAGAGATTTTTCATTAGGTATATTATAAAAGGATATAACAGAACCTCTAATTTTTGTGCTTAACTGGCTTGCTACATCAAATGGTGTTATACCATAAAAAGAAGCAAGAGCATAATCTATTTTCAGATTATATGTAATTTTATCATAATCCCAACTTCTTGAAACAGATTTTATTCCTTTAACTTGATATGTTTTTTCCATAATGTTATTTGCTATTTTATCAAGAGTTTTTAAGTCATCACCGCTGACCATAACATCAAGATTTGCCCTTACAGTAGATAAAGGAGTAGCACCATAATCATAAATACTAACATATTTTATATTTGGAATTTCTCTTATTTTTTTTGATAGTTCTCTTTCTATGCTCCAAATATCTTCTTTTCTGTGGAATCTATCTACATAATGGATTGTAATGCTTATATTTTGTGTTGTTTTACCGGAGCCCATTGTAAATACACCCGGTTCTGAACCAACAGCTATTGATACCATCTCAACCCTTTTATCATTTTTAAGCATTTCAGAGATTTTTTTAACTATATCTTCCACCTGATATATAGAAAGATTACTATCTGCAACTATATCTCCTTTTACTATTCCTGTATCCATAGGAGGCATTATTTCTCTTCCAATTGTTGGTAAAATTATTTTTAAACTAACAATAAACATCATAATGATAAATACAAAATAAGGTCTTGCCAGAAATTTTCTTTTAAAAACAAAAGAAACGGCAGTTACATAAAGATTTTTTAAAGGTGTTATTATTGCTTCAGATATTCTATAAACAACACTTTCTAATTTATTTTTTGAGTTATCTTTTTTCAGTAAATAAGGAGCAATAAGTGGAATAAATGTTATAGAGACAAAGAAAGATATGATAACTGCAATTAAAAGTGTTCCTGCAAGAGGTCTAAATATATATTGAGGATAATCACCTACAAATAAAAGTGGTATTAAAACAACAGATGTGGCTATTGTACCGGATAAAACTGCAAACACAACTTCTTTTGTTCCATTTATAACTGCTTCTTTGGTAGGTTCTTTTAATTCATATAAATGTCTCTCAATATTTTCTAAAACAACAACAGCATCATCAACAAGCATACCCAAAGCTAAGATAATACCGGTAAGTGTTACAATATTAAATTCCATTCCAAGAAGCCACATTATTGCAATGGTTATACCATAAACAAAAGGAATTGATAAACCTGCAATAATCATCTGTCTTAAATTTGAAAGGAAGAAAAATATGACAATTGCTGTCATTATGATAGCATCTCTTAAAGCCTCTATCATATTTAGATTACTTAATCTGATTATCTTTTCCTGTGAATCTGTAATCTCAAATCCAAGCTCAGGAAATTCCTTTTGGAGCTTAGGTATTATAGATTTTACTTCATCAATTGTTCTAAGAGTATCTCCGGTAGGTTGTCTTTGGACTGCAAGGGCTATAGCCGGTTTACCATTACCATAATAAAGAGAATTATTTTCATAATAATCATATTTTATTTTTGCAATATCCGAAAGTTTTATATCTTTTGTTATCTGAATATTTTTTAGTTGTTCAAGGGTAGTTGCTTTATTAAGAGATTTTAGAAGGAATTCTCCATTTTGATTTATTATAAATCCAATTGGTAAATCTGCATTTGTTTCTTTAATTTTATATAACACAAAAGGTAAAGATAGATTATGTTCATTTAGTTTATCTTTATCTATCTCAATAAATACTTCTTTTTGATAGCCACCAAAAACATCAACATTTGCAACAGAGCTTAATTTTAAAATCTCATTTTTTATTTGATTTTCTGCTATCTGTCTAACATCTGCTAAATCTATAGATTTATCTTTAGGATAAACTGATAAAACAATAGCCGGTGGAGTTGCAGAAGATATTTTATATATTTGTGGGTCTTCTATATCCTTCGGAAGTTGAGATTTTATTTTAGATAATTCATTGGCAACATCGGTAGCCGCTTCCCCTAAATCTTTATCATAGTCAAACTCTGCTGTAATAACTGCCACTTCATCTTTTGATGTAGAAAAAACTCTTCTTACTCTATCTATTGTATATAATCTTCTTTCTATTGGATTTGCTACATTATCTGCCATATCTTTTGCAGAAGCACCATGTTCAATAACTACAACTGCAATTTGAGGTCTATCTGCATCCGGAAAAAGTTTTTGTTTGATATTAAAAAATCCTATTATTCCAAGAATAGTTAATGCAAATAATACAGAAAGGACAAAGTGAGGTCTTTTTAATACAAAAGTTATTAAATTTTGATTCATTTATTTCCACCTTCCAAAAGGATTTTTCCTTTTTTGCCCATTGTAAGTAATCTAAGTTTATTTTCCATACCTACTGCAACAGGAGTTCCTTCCGGTATATCACCTTCAATAACTGCATTTTCTTCATCAGAAGCTATTACTTTTACCGGAATTTTTGTAAATATACCATTTTTATTCACAACTACAAAAGTTCCATTTGTCATTTCTAAAACTGCATTTTTCGGAACTAATAGCCCTTCTACTTTTCCTGTAATAACCGATACATTTATAAATGAGTTTGAGATTGTATTTTCCGGTAATTTTCCAAGATATATCTCTGCAACAGCAAGATTATTCTCATCGGCAGAAGGGTAAATTTTTGATATCTTTAATTCTTGTTTGACACCATTAAAATCAACTATTGCAATATCATTTTCTTTAATTTTTCCAACATATTCTTTTGGAAATTTAACTAGAATCTTATTATCCAAGGATTGTATTTTTAGAATAGGTTTTCCGGTAAGTGCCATATTTCCTTCCCTTAAAAGAACTCTACTTACTATTCCATCTATATCACTATATATATTTAAATATTTCAGATTGTCAGTAGCTATCTCAATTTGCTTTTCTACTGATTTAACTTTATTTTTCAATGCTTCTATATTTGATTTAATTGCTTCTACATTTGCTTTTGCTGTTTCATACTGGGTTTTAGATTGCAGATATTGGATTTCTGATATTGCTTTACCTTCAAATAATCTTTTATCTCTTTCAAAATTTGTTTTTGCAAATTCATAATTTGCTTGAGCAGATTTTAAAGATTCTTGTAAGCTATTTAGCTGATTTATTGCTTCTTCCTGATTTATTTTTAGATTATCAATGGTAAGTTTAGCTTCCGTATCATCAACACTAACAACCAATTGTCCTTTTTTTACTAAATCTCCTTCATTTACATAAACTTTTTCAATATATCCGGGAATTTTTGTAGAGATTTCAACTTCATTTACAGGAACTATCTCTCCAAGATATTTCTTTTTGTCATAAATTTCTCCTTTTTTTACAATGGCACCGGAAACAACATATTCAGGCTCTTGTGGAGTTTGAAGATTACTGATTTCTTGTTTTCTTTTTTTCAGAACATATATTGCAGAAAAAGCTATCAAGAAAACCACCAATAAGATAATTAAAATTCTTAAAATCTTTGACTTTTCCATATCTTCTACTCCATTAAATTTTTTCTAATACATAATATAGATAATAGATTGCTCTTTGTTTTTCATAAATATCTTCATAGTAAGAGGCTTCCGTTATATATCTTTGGCTTTGGGCATAAAGGTAATCATAAAGAGATGAAACACCTTCATCATATTTTAATCTTTCTACTCTTTCAACTTCTATTGCATATTTTAGCTGTTTTTCTGTCGCTTTTACTTTAAAATCAGCAGTTTTTATCTGATTTAATGCATCTGTTAATTGTTTTTCTTTGTCTAAAAGAAGTTTTTGCTTTTGTATATCTACCTTTGATAATGATAATTTTTCTTCAAGAAGGTTAGCTTTTCTTTTTCCAAAATCAAAAATAGTTAAATTACCCATAACTCTTATTTGCCAATCTTCCCTATTGACACTACCTCCAATATCTCTTTGGTAAATTGTGCTTAAAGAAATAGTTGGAAAATAATCTGATTTAGCTATATTTATTTTACTTTCTTGGATTTTCTGTTGAAGATTTAAAACTTTATAGCTGTATAAATCTTGATAGTATTGTTTTAAAAGAGTATCTACATTTAGATTTGGGTCTATATCTTTTAAAGTTATATCTTCAACTTCTATATTTTCCTGTGTATTTAATAATGTTTGTAATGTTTTATTTAATGTATCTATATTATTTTTTATTTGCTGTATAGTGCTTTCTACTGCTTCTTTTTGGTATTGAACTTTTAATAAATCTGCTTCCGGTTTCTTTCCAACCTTATATGCTTGCTCTATATCATTATATAATTTATCCACAGCTTCTTTGTAATTTTCCATAGCTTGAAGCTGTTTTTTTAAGGTTAAAATTTTTAAATAAACTGAACGAACATTAAAAGCTATTTCATTTTTTGTTAGATTTGTTCTAACACTTTCTAATTTTTGATTTAGTTTGGATATTTCTATCTGATTTTCTATATTAAATCCGGTAAAAAGAGGGATAGTATAATTTATGCCGGGAATAAATATATCTCTTGAGCCTTTTAAATTTTGTGGATTTATCGGTGGAGATAAAGGAGCAACAACTCTTCTTGAGTTATAATCTATATAATTTGCAAATATATCTAATTTTCCAAATCTGGTGGCCTCTGATTTTTTAATTCCTTCTTCTGCTATTTTTTCATTTATAACTTGATTTTTTATATCAAGGTTATTTTCCAAAGCTTTTTTTACAGCTTCATCAATTGTTATCCCATAAGAAAGATAACACACAGATAAAAGAGGAATAAAAAATTTTTTCATCTCTCACCATTTAACTATATTAATATTATTACGATATAATTATATAAAAAATTTTTTATAATGTCAAGTAGTATTAAAGAGTGTTTAAAAATTCGCTAATGCTTGACAGACAATGAGTTGATTAATATATTATCTAATCATTATTTATCAAGGCTAAAAAACAGATAAAACTGAGGGAAAAAGTGAAAAAAAGAATCTCTAATTATAAGGTTTTAAAAATAGTATCTAAATATCTAAATGAATTAAGTAACTCATTAACTGAAAAAGAAAGAAAAAGAGGAAGACCTAAAAAATATGATGATAAAATTATTATATTCGCTCTAATTCTAAAAGTCCTTAGTAGTATTTATTTTAATTTTTTTATAAATTCTTCAAAAGGAACCGGTTTAGAAAAGTAATATCCTTGTGCATAATCGCAACCTAAAATCTGTAAAAATGTTAGATGTTCTTTGGTTTCTACTCCTTCTGCTACAACTTTTAAATTCATTATTTTTGCAATATTTATAATAATCTTAACAAGTTCTAAATCATTATTATCTGTAATCATATCATTTATAAATGTTCTATCAATTTTTATTTCCGAAGCAGGTATAAGTTTTAGATAATTTAATGATGAATAACCGGTTCCAAAATCATCTATGGAAATTTTAAATCCCATTTCTTTAATAGCTTTTAATCTTGCTATATTTTTTTCAGGATTTTTCATTGTTTCTGTTTCTGTTATTTCTATAATAACATTTTCGGCAGGTACCCCATATTTGGTAGCTAAATTTAATAGCTTTTGAGGACATTCTTCATACTTTAGCTGCTCAAAGGACTAAGGGCACTCAAAGTGCCCTCTTTGTAGAGCTAATTTCATTAATCCGGTGTTATTCTCATTAAACATTCTTCAGGGTCTATCTGGTCTCCTTCTTTTATAAATATCTCCGTAACTGTTCCATCTATAGGTGAATGTATCTCATTTTCCATTTTCATTGCTTCAACTGTAAATAAAATATCTCCTTTCTTTACTTTATCTCCTACGGATACTTTGATGGATACAACTTTACCCGGCATTGGAGAGCTAATATCTCCTATTCCTACTGCTTTAGGTCTTCCTGCCAATACTGCTTCCGAAGGCAAAGAAACAGATGTATTTGATACTTCTATCTCTTTAATTGGTTGAACCAATACTTCTTCCAATCTTCCATCTACTCTTATAAAGTAGGATTTTCTTCCTTCTATCGGACTACCTGTCCCTGCTATTCTTATATGATATTGCTCACCGTGAAGAGTTATATTAAATTCAATAGGTGCTTTTTCTATGCAAGGTGATTTTTCTGGCTGTATTTCTTCAACTTCCGGTGGAAGAGCCTCACCTTTTTCATAAGCTTCTCTCCATTCAAAAAATTCTTTTGCTACCTGTGGGAATAAACAGTATGATAAGCAATCTTCATCATTTCTTGCTCCATATTTTCTTGCTTCTTCACATTTTTTATCATATTCCGGTTCAAGTAAATCTGCCGGTCTTACTTGAATAGGTTGTTCATCTCCGATTATCTTTTTCATAATTTCCGGCTTAATAGGTGCCGGTGGTCTTCCGTATAATCCTTTTACATAATCTTTTGTTTCTTTAGTTACTACTTTATATCTTTCTCCTTGTAAAACATTTAGTAAAGCTTGGGTTCCTACTATCTGGCTTGTAGGAGTAACAAGCGGTGGATAACCAAGGTCTTCTCTCACTCTTGCAACTTCTTTTTTAACTTCATCAAGTTTATCCAATGCATTATTTTCTTTTAATTGATTTATAAAATTAGACATCATTCCACCCGGTATTTGGTGAATAAGAACTTGGGAGTCAGGCCATTTGTCTGCTGTGTCATATTTTGCATATTTTTTTCTAACTTCTTTTAGGTATTCTGCAACTTCTAATACAATATCCAAATCAATATTTATTTCATAACCAAACTCTTTTAATACATATACCATCGTTTCATTTGCAGGGTGGGCTGTTAGCCATGACCAAGTTGATACATCTGTATCAATAATATCTGCTCCGGCTTCAACTGCTTTAAGTAAAGTCATTTCTGCCATACCAGCTGTAGTTTGGGCATGGATATGAACAGGTAATTTAATCTCTTCTTTTAATCTTTTGACAAGTTCATAAGCTATTTTTGGAGATAAAATTCCTGCTTGGTCTTTAATAGATATAATATCAACACCTAAATCTCTAAGTTGTTTTGCAATATTTATATAATAATCAACCGTATGAACCGGACTTATTGCATAAGATAAAACACCTTTTACTATTTTATTTTCTTCTTTTGCTACAGATATTGCAACTTCCATATTTCTAACATCATTTAATGCATCAAATATTCTAAATACATCTATTCCATTTTCTGCTGCTTTTCTTACAAACATTTCAACAACATCATCAGGGTAATGTCTATATCCTACAATATTTTGTCCCCTAAGAAGCATCTCTAATTTTGTGTTTGGGGCTGCTGCTCTTATATCTCTTAATCTTTTCCATGGGTCTTCTTTTAAAAATCTCAAACATACATCAAAGGTAGCACCACCCCAAACTTCTAAAGACCAAAATCCGGCTTTATCTAATTTTTCAGCAGCAGGTATCAAATCATCTGTTCTAACTCTCGTAGCTAATAAACTTTGCTGTCCATCTCTTAATGATACATCTGTAAATTCTATTTTTCTCATAGTTAGAATACTCCCTTAAAAATTTTTGAATTTATATTATACTATAATAAGAGTTTATATAGATTAATTGAATTATCCGGTTAAATCTTTTATATCTAATAGTGTTAAAAGCTCTTCCAATTGAATATCTTCATCTTTATATTCAATATCATCAACTACTTGCGATATTAAATTTTTCTTTTCTTCTAACTTTTGAAATATTTTTTCTTCTACTGTTTGTTTTGTTATAAAGTTATAAATATTTACTTTATTTTTTTGTCCTATTCTATGGGCTCTATCTTCTGCTTGCCATATTTTTGCAGGATTCCAATGTAAATCAAAAAAGATTACATAACTTGCTTCTGTTAAAGTTAACCCTTCTCCAGCAGCATTTATAGTTGCCACAAAAAAGAAACATTTATTATCTTCCTTAAATCTAATTACAGATTTATTTTTTTCTTCTTTTGACATCTTTCCGGTATAAGAAACATATATATCTTTTCCAAATTTTTTTTCTAAATTTTTAGATATTTTTTCTACTCCATTATTTATAAAATTTGTAAATATAATAACTTTTTCTTGATTTTCCAATAACTCTTCTAATATTTCCAATAATCTATCACTTTTTGGACTTTTTATGCTATCGGAAGGAAAATTACATATCTGTCTTAATTTTTGTAATGCTGTAATCAGATTTTGTTTTAATATAAATTTATAATTTTTGCTTTCTTTATATTTTTTTGCTATCTGAGATATTCTATCTTTTTCTTTTGATAAAATGCTTTCATATTCTAATTTTTGTTTTAAAGATAAATCAAAATACTCAATTTCCGGTGGTAATTTTTCAGGAAGTTCCGATAAAACATCTTTTTTTAATCTTCTTAACATTATTTTTTGGATTGTTTCTTTTATGGTTTCTTTGTTAATACTTAATTTTTCATCAGGATTTAAAAATTCATATAAAGAGACAAACTCTTTTAAATTATTTTGTATAGGTGTTCCGGTCAATGCCCATTTGTAAGAGGCGTTTTTGGATATAAATTTTACTGCTTTTGATTTTAAAGTTTCTGAATTTTTTATATTATGTGCTTCATCAAGGATAATTATATCTAAATCTTCCGAAAATCTTTTTAAAATATTTCTTTTTGTAATGTAATCATTTTTTAATGTATCATAGCTTACTAAGAATATATGAGATTTTATATTATAAAGGATTTCTCTTATGTTTTTGGTTTCATTTATCACAATATATTGAAGTTCCGGTGCCCATTTTTTAATATGTTCTTCCCACACATATAAAAGATTTGAAGGCACTACGATTAAGGCTTTCTTTACCTGTCCTTTTATAAATAATATTCGCAGTGCAGTGGTAGCCATTACGGTTTTACCGGTTCCCATCTGGTCTGCAAGTAAAGCAGATTTATTTGTTATCAAAAATTTTATACCGGTTATCTGATAATTAAATAATCTACAAGGAAAAGATAAATCTGTTTCTAAATCAAAATCTATTGAAGGCATTAAAATCGGTCTTACTAAATCAAATAAAGAAAGATTTTTATATTTGACTAATTTATTTTCTCTTTTTATCTTTCCTTTCGGATTTTCTTCTAAAATTATATCTTTTTCTGTATATATTTTACCGGCTTCTTTAATTGATGGAATATTTTTCAGTAAATTTTCAGAGATATTTAAGAATTCTTGCTTAATCTCTATCTGTTTTATTTCTATCTCTAAATTTTTTACGAAATTTTGCTCTAATATATATTTCATAGCTTTTCTTGAAGAGATATAAATTCTATTGCTTTCTCTATTCTATCAAAAGGCTCTAAAAGATTAAAATATTTATAAATATCTTGAAAAGCCTTTGCTATGGATATTAACTTATTTTCATCTTCTTTGGATACTGTGATATAAAGCGGTTCAAATTTTTCCTGCAAATTTATTATTTTATAACTTAATCTACTTTTTGGTAAAAATTCATCATATTTTTGAATAAAAACTACCGGTTTATCTATCTTTTCTCTTAAAATAAGTAAAGATTTATCTTTTATCAAAACTAAATCATAACTTTCTTTTAAGGCATTTAGTAGTTCTATCCCAAATCTTTCTTTAAAAAGTATCTCTTTTAAAGATTCTCCATATAATATTTTTTGAAGTTGGTCAATATTTAAACTTGTAGTTATTCTAAATTCTAAGGGTTTTGTTTTTTCATCTGTAACCAATACACCGGCTCTATAATTATCTTCTTCTATTTTATAATGCAAATAGGCTAAATTCATTTTTCACACCTTAATATTTTTCTTTTTATAAAGCATAGCAAATATTTTAGCAATAGCTTTATAAAATTTCTCCGGAATATAATCTCCTATCTCTGCTGATTCATAAAGACCTCTTGCAAGTGGTGGGTCTTCTATAATAGGAATATTATTTTCTTTGGCTACTTCCTTTATTTTCTGTGCTATATTGTCTATACCTTTTCCTACTACTTTCGGAGCTTCATCTTTTCCCCTTTCATACTTTAAAGCTACTGCAAAATGCTCAGGGTTTGTTATAACAACATCTGCTTTTGCTACATCTGCCATCATTCTTCTAAGGGCAAGTTCCCTTTGTTTTCTTTTGATGGCAGATTTTATAATAGGATTTCCTTCATAAGATTTTATCTCTTCTTTTACTTCTTGTTTTGTCATTTTTATACTTTCTTCATACTCCCATTTTCTATAAGCAAAATCAATAATGGCAATTGGTATTGAAAATATAGCAAAAGTAAAAATTATAATAAGAATATATTTAATCATTAAAAGCATCTGTCCTTCTACCGGAATAAAACCTGTTCTAAAAATACCTTCTAAAAGAAAATTTATTAAAAAATAGCTAATAACAAAAGCAACCGATAATTTAAGTAAATTTCTTACTGTTTCAAAAGCTGTATGCAAAGAAAAAATTCTTTTTAATCCGGAAATAATATTAAATCTGTCAAATTTTGGAGTAAGTGGTTTTGTTGTAAATAAAAATCCAAATTGGGCAACATTTGATATAATGCCGGTCAAAAATAAAACAATAAGTATTGGGGCAAGTAATATAGCCATAACCTTTAAAGAAAAAAGTAAAAAATTAGAAAACATTTCTGTGCTTATAACAAAAGAATTTGCAAAAGAGTATTTCAAATAGCCGATTATATATTTATAGGCAAATGGCAGATAAAATAAAAATGCTATAAATAGTATAAATAAAGTTGTAGCGATAGGAATATCTTGACTTCTTGCTACCTGTCCTTCTTCTCTTGCTTTCTGTCTTCGCCGTGGCGTTGCCTTTTCTGTCTTACTTGGGTCTTTTGCCATTTTATCTTCCCATTATTTTTATAATATTTAAATAAATATCCGTTAATCTTTCTAAAAGATGGACTGATATATACACCAAAAACCAACTTCCAAACATTAATGCTAAAAATCCAACAAAAATCTGTAAAGGCAATCCTACTATAAAAACATTTATTTGAGGTATAAGCCTATTTATCATTGCCAAAACTATATTTATTATCATTAATATAATAACAAAAGGAAAAGCAATTTGGAATGCAAGTATAAATATATTAGAGCTTTGCTGAATTATAAATTCAAATATCCCTTCATTTATTTTAAATTCTGTAATAGGCATTATTTCAAAGCTTCTCATTAATCCACCGATAAAAACTGCATAACTACCGGTTATAAAAAATAAAAGGTAAAATAATAAAATAAATAGCCTATCTAAGACCGAAATTTGTCCGAAAGATGGGTCAAACATATTAACAACTGTAAATCCCATTAGATAACTGATAATCTCAGATGCAAAAGAGAATGCTGCTATAAATATATTTGTAATTATGCCAAGAGAAAATCCTATAAAAAGCTCTTTTATCACAAGTAAAAATAAAACTAACATATCTATCTCTTTTATTGAAATTTGGATATTGAATATAGACATTGTATAAAAAGATAAAGCCACTATAAGTAAAATTCTTATATTTAATGGAATTAATGTAGAATTAAGAAATGGAAAAGATAAAAAAAATGCAATAATTCTGGTAAAAATAAGTGCTACTGCAATAGCCTGCTCCGGTGTAATAAGAGGATTCATCTTATTTCCTTATTTTTCAGCACTATTAAATAATCTAATTTATAAGGATTAAAAAAATGTCTAATTTTTATCTCTTTAAAAAATCTTCCTTCTTCTAAAGAAATATCTCTTATAATACCAATAGGTATGCCATTTAAAGATGTTTCATTCATTCCGGCAGTTTCTATAATATCAGATATTCTTATATCCTGTTCTGGTCTTGCATATTTTAGTATGCCGTAATATTGATTATATCCTTGATAATAAACAATTTCTCCTGTTTTTCTTGTTCTTGCTGTAATTTTAAAATCTTTATCTGCTACTGTTAATATAAAAGAGCTATATTTTCCTACTTTCCATAAAATACCTATTAAATATCCATCTTGAATAACCAAATCTCCTTCTTTTACACCATCTTTTTCTCCAACATTTAATATTATAGAATTTATCCAATTATCCGGAGAAAAAGCTATCACCTTTGCAATAACAAAATCTTTTAACTGCTTTTCTCCGACAAAATTTAAAGCTTTTTTTAAAGCCTCATTTTCAACTTCAAGCTGTCTTGCTTTTATCTTTTCCAAATTTAAAATTTGAACTTGCTTTTTTAATAATTTATTTTCTTCTTCTAAATCTTTCTTTGATTTTAAATAAGATAAATTATCGGTTATAAATTCAAAAGTAGAACTGCTGATTTTAAAAAATGGAGAAAATATATCTAAAAAAGGTGTCTTCAAATATGTAGTTAAATATAAAATTCCTACAACACCCAATATAATAAAGACTAAATAAAAAAATTTTTTTAGATACAACCTATCACTTCATAGATACTCTTTTTATTAGCTCAATATTATTTAAAGCTTTACCAATACCTCTTGCAACAGCAGTTAGAGGCTCATCACAGTAAACAACCGGTAAATTTGTTTCATCTCTCAATCTTTGGTCTAATTTATAAATTAAAGAGCCACCACCTGCCAGAACAATACCTCTTTCAACAATATCTGCTGCAAGCTCAGGAGGTGTTCTTTCCAATGTGGTTTTAACAGCATTTATTATAGAAGAAATTACATCTTCTAAAGCTTCTCTTATTTCTCTTCCTGTTATTGTTATACTTCTTGGCATTCCGGTCATATCCCTTCCTCTAATTTCCATTGTTTTTTCATCTCTTTCAGAAGGATATGCAGAACCAAGAGTTATCTTTATATTTTCTGCTGTTTGCTCTCCTATTAAAATATGATTATTTCTTTTTAGGTAGTTTATAATAGCTTCTGTCATTTCATCACCGGCTATTCTTATTGAGTTAGAAACAACAATACCTGATAGAGATATAACAGCTATTTCAGATGTGCCACCACCAATATCTACTATCATATTTCCACCGGGAACATCTATCGGCAATCCTGCACCTATTGCTGCTGCCATTGGCTCTGCTATTAAATATACTTCCCTTGCTCCTGCCTGTCTTGCTGCATCTATTACTGCCCTTTTTTCTACTGTAGTTATACCGGAAGGAACCCCTACAACTACCCTTGGTCTTGGTTTTAATATTTTTGTTAAAAACATATTAGAATGAACTTTTTTAATAAAATATTGAAGCATAGCCTGCGTCGTATCAAAATCAGCAATAACCCCATCTTTTAATGGTCTTATAACCTCTATTGTATCAGGGGTTTTACCTATCATATCTTTTGCTTCTTTACCAACGGCTATAATTTTTTTATTTAATTTATCTATTGCTATGATAGATGGCTCGGCTAAAACAATTCCTCTTCCTCTTAAAAATACAAGTGTATTTGCTGTTCCAAGGTCTATACCAATATCATTAGAAAAAAAACCTATAATATGCTCTAAAAACATAAAAATTTATCCTCCTTGGGAATTGATGTAAAATTATTATATAACAAATTTTGATGTTGATTTTAAGGAAATTTTAAAGATAAATTTTATAGATATGTTTAGAGTAAAATGATTTTTGAAGAAATTGATACTTAAAGAATAAAAATTAAAAGGGGCAAAAGCCCCTCTTTATATTAACCACAAGAGAATGAGTTTCCGCAACCGCAAGAGCTTACTGCATTAGGATTTTTAATTGTAAATCCACCACCCATAAAATCTGTTACGTAATCAAGAACAGCACCTCTTATATATGGTGCACTAAATTCATCAATAACTACTTTTACACCATTTTCAGCTTCTACTACTTTGTCTGTTTCAGAAATCTCATCATCAAATCCCATAGCATATTGGAATCCGGAACATCCACCAGGAACCACTCTAACTCTTAAAATTATATCTGTGATTCCATTTTCATCTGCTATTCTTTTAATTTCTTTTGCAGCAGATGGTGTAACTGTAAATTCTAATGTTGCTTGTTGCATGGCAAAACCTCCTAAATTAATTTTATAAAAATATATCTTTTATTCATATTCATTGTTATGAGATATATCACATCAAAAAGAAAAAAGATAATATATTCCACTTTTTACTTCTGATAAACTGAGCTTAGAGTTAAAAAGCTCATCTAACAAAGGTTTTTTTGGTTTTAACTCAATTATGGTTATCTCTTTTTCATTTGACAATTTTTTTGCTTCTTCTATTGCATCTTGAAGATTTCCAAGTTTATCAACCAATCCTAATTTTTGGGCTTCTTTTCCGCTAAATATTCTACCATCTGCATATTTTATTAAAATATTTCTGTCTATCTTTCTATATTTTACAATAGCATCTAAAAATTGATTATATACATCTAAAACGGTTTGTTGTAGTAAAGCTTTTTGCTCTGGTGTTAGAGGTTTATTAGGATAGAGTATATCTTTGTTCTCTCCGCTTTTGATATTGTTTATTTTTATCCCTATTTTGTTTAAAATTTCAGATGCATCTACTTGTTGAATTATTACTCCTATGCTACCGGTTATTGTTCCCGGATTTGCATATATAATATTTGCCGGTGCAGATATATAATAACCACCGGAAGCAGCCACATTACCCATAGAGACTATAACCGGTTTCTTTTCTCTTAATTTTTCTATTGCTCTGTAAATCTCCTGAGAAGCACCTACTGCTCCACCTGGACTATCTACTTTAATAACTACTGCTTTTATTGAATTATCTTTTTTTGCCTCTTCAATAAGATTTAATATATCTACATATTCACTGATAACTCCATCTATACTAATTAAAGCAATCTTAGGAGATTTTGAGTAAATATATCCGGAAATTAGATAGAATATAAATAAAATTAATCCAAGTCCTATCAGAATTTTCTTTTTCATACTGCATATCCTTTTTTGAAGATTAGCTTAGGTATTTTTTTAATTCTAACTTTCTTACCAAGAATATATCTGATATGTCCGCTTATTTTATTTAAATCATCTATAACCGATTCTTCATTTTTTAAAACAGATATATAAATCTCTGCTGAACTTAAATCTGCTTTTGTATCAACATTTAAAACCGTAATTAAATTATCTTTTGGAGTTTGATATTCTTCAAATATAATATCACTTATCTCTTTTCTTAACATCATATTAACTTTTTCCATTCTATGGGTTTTTTCTCTCATTTTTCACCATCACCTTTTTTAATAAATTTCTTTATGTATATTTATATGTAAATCCGGAAAATTTTCATCTAAAAAATTAGTAATAAATTGAAATGTTTTATCTGCTTCTTTTCTATCATTTGTTACAAATACAACTGCTATCTGACTACTTTGCCACAAATCGTGGCTACCTACTTCTGCTACCGAAACATTAAATCTATTTCTTAATTTTTCTTTAAGAGATTTTATAACCATTCTTTTTTCTTTTAATGAGCCTGCATCTGAAATAAAAATATCAAGCAAAATATTCCCTATTACCATCTTTACCTATAAAATTTAAAAATTTTGCTTATATATTTTAAACAGATTTTTTATATCTTCAATAGATAATTCTTCAACCCTTGCTGTTTCTTTTATATTTGCCTTTTGTAAGATTTCTGTATCTATCTTTGTTCTGAGCATTCTTCTTCTGTTTGCAAATATTTCTGAAACAAACCTTTTATATGCCTTTATATCCTGTATATCTTTATTTTCAATTGGAGTTAATTTTATTACTGCTGATGTTACTTTCGGTGGTGGAGAAAAAAATCTTGCAGGGACACTCATAAGATATTCTACTTTGAAAAATGATTGAATAAATACAGATAAAAATGTGTAATCTTTGGATTTTGGTTTTGCAATTAATTTTTCTGCAACTTCTTTTTGAACCATAAAAACTGCATTTTTTATTATATCTTTATAAAAAACAATATTTACTAATATTAATGATGCAACATTATAAGGAAGATTTCCTATTAGTTTTATCTTTTTATCTTTAGCAATTTCAAAAAGATTTACATCAAAAAAATCAGATTTTATCAAGATAAAGTTTTGATAATCTTTAAATCTTTCTTCTATAATCTTATAAGCTGTTTCATCTATCTCTATTCCATACAATATAGCCGGTTTTTTTTGTAGTAATTTTTCTGTTAGATTTCCGGTTCCTACTCCAATTTCTACAACTATATCATCTTGTGTAATATTTGCAAATTCTACAATTTTTTCTAATATACCTTCTGCAATCAGAAGATGTTGTCCAAGATGTTTTTTTGTTTTAAAACTCAACAATATTCCTCTAATATCTTTCTTACTTCATCTTTAATATCTTCTCTTTCAAGGGCAAAATCTATTAAAGCTTTGATATATCCTATCTTATTTCCTGTATCATGTCTTTTCCCTTCAATATCTTTTGCATATATCACTTCTGATTGGCGTAATAACATTAATGCATCTGTAAGCTGTATTTCTCCACCTTTTCCCGGTTTTGTTTCTTTTAATGCATCCATTATCTGCGGAGTTAATACATATCTTCCTACTATTGCTGATGTAGAAGGAGCCTCTTCAATAGATGGTTTTTCTATTAATGTATCCACCAATTTAAGTCCTTTTTCTATCTCTTTTCCACTTATTATTCCATATTTAGAAACTTCTTCTTTTGGCACTTCTATTGTGCCAATTACAGATTTTCCAAATTTATAATATATATCTATTAGTTGTTTTATTGCTGGATTTTGAGGATTTTTTATAATCTCATCTCCGAGTAAAACTGCAAACGGTTCATCTCCTATAAGTGCATGAGCAGTATATACTGCATCTCCAAGACCTTTTTGTTCTTTTTGTCTTATATAAACAAAATCTGCCATATTACTAATTTGTCTAAGCATTTCTATATATTCTTTCTTACCTGATTTTAAAAGAACATTTTCAAGTTCCGGTGTGTAATCAAAATAATCTTCTATTGACCTTTTATGTCTTCCTGTCACAAAGATTATAGTATCTATGCCGGAATTTACCGCTTCTTCAACTATATAATGAATAATAGGTCTATCAACAAGAGGCATCATCTCTTTTGGGGAAGATTTTGTAGCCGGTAAAAATCTTGTTCCAAAACCGGCTACCGGAATAACTGCTTTCCTAACTTTTTTCACAGGCATCCTCCCATTTATTTTTCAATTCTTTTTAATACTTCCTCGTAATATTTTGTTAAATCTCCAAGGTTTAATCTAAATCTATCTTTATCCATTCTTTCACCGGTTTCTTTATCCCAAAATCTGCATGTATCCGGTGATATTTCATCTGCTACTACTATCGTTCCATCTTCTTTTTTACCAAATTCCAATTTAAAATCAACAAGTATAATATTAGCTTTTTCTACAAACTCCCTTAAAACTTTATTTACCCTTAAAGCTAAATCTTTTATTATTTTTATATCTTCATCTGTTGTAAGATTTAATGCTATTATATGCTCATAACATATAATAGGGTCGCCCAATGCATCATTTTTTAGATAAAATTCTATAAGTGGTGGATTAAATTCTGTTTTTTCCGATATGCCAAGCCTTTTTACTATGCTACCGGTGGCTATATTTCTTACAACTACTTCAATTGGTATTATCTTTACATGATAAGTAAGCATTTCCCTATCAGATAACTGTTTTATGAAATGGGTTGGAATATTATTTTTTTCTAACAATTGAAAAAATAAAGAAGATATTTTGTTATTTAATATTCCTTTTCCTTCTATTACATCTTTTTTTTGGGCATTAAATGCTGTTGCTTCATCTTTAAAATATACAATAACTTTATCTTTTTCATCTGTAGCATAAACGATTTTAGCTTTTCCTTCATACAATTTTTCTTTTTTTTCCATTATCTTACCTCTCTTATAAATTTTCTCTTGCTATAACTGAGAAATAATTGTATTTTTTGTTATCTTTAATTTGTGTAAATATATTTTTTGCTTCTGCTTCTTTTCCTTCTTTTTGTAATATAAAAGCTTTCAAAAGACCGGCTGACAGATAATTATTGTTTTCTTGTTTTATGGTGTCAAGTAGAGAAATTGCTTCATTGATTTTTCCTTCTTTATAATAGCTGTAAGCTAAATATTCTGTAATATTAGATTTTAAATCTGTTTTTAATAAATTTTTAAGTTTTTCTGCATCTGTTTTATCTATCTTTCCTTCTTCGTTGTTAATAATTATTTTGTAAGCAAGAACTACTTTATAAATATCTGTATCTGCATATTTTTTCTCAAAATCTGAAATTAATTTTTTTGCATTTTCATAATCTTTTGAGAATAATTTATCTGATATTTGAGAAAGTAAGACTGTTGCTTTTTGATATTTTTCTTCTTTCTGTTCTTTGAGATAATAAAAGATTGCTGTTATAACAAAAAGCGTTATGACTAATCCTAAGAAAATTTTCCAATGCTTTTTTATTTTATCGTAAATAGAGTAAAGCTTATATTCAAGCTCTATATCAACATCTTTTTCCAAAGGGAGTTTTTCTTTTTCCATAAAAATTACCTCAAAAAATTAAACTTAAAAAATTATATCATACAGAAAGCAAAGTTTGGCAGATATTTTTTAGAATTTAAAAAGATAATAAGGAAAAAGTAGATTTTTTGAGAAACATTGAAATATCCTTCCACATAAAAACATTTGACAGACTTCAACTCCTCATAGGCACGCTACAAACGTGTTTTATCAAGTATTTTTCAAAATATTAGAAGGTAGTTTCAACTCCTCATAGGCACGCTACAAACTCTGTGCAAATTCTTCCTGTGTAAGCCCAAGTTTGTTTCTGTTTCAACTCCTCATAGGCACGCTACAAACAAAGAGAAAAAGAAAGAGAAATGTATGAAAAACAATGTTTCAACTCCTCATAGGCACGCTACAAACTCTTGATGTATCTGATTTTTTGGTTATGTGTCAGGCGTTTCAACTCCTCATAGGCACGCTACAAACAAAAAATGGTAAAAGGAAGCTTCATAAAAGAAAAATAGTTTCAACTCCTCATAGGCACGCTACAAACGAAAAATATTATTTCTACCGAAAATGAGAAGAAGTATAGTTTCAACTCCTCATAGGCACGCTACAAACCCCGAAATTTTATATCCTATTTTATTGCCAAGTAATGCTTGTAATTACTTATCTATATTATATCATAATACACAAATTTATTTCTGTCAAATTGAGTTTATTTTCAGTCGACCTCCAATCTTGCAAAAAATACCGGACATCGACAAATCCTTGATACTCTAAGCTAAACTCCCAATTTTTACCGTTTTTTCCTATGAGATTTTGTCTCAATTAGCCCTGAAAAATCTACATCGACGGACTCAAATTTTTTTTCTAAAAAATCCGTTTGCAGATTTTCAAAGAATTTTTTATAATTTTTATAATCATAAAAAATTGGAGAAATTTAATATTAAGCAAAGATTTAAGCCCTAATAAGATTAAATTTGAATAAATAAGTTTTTAGAATTATTTTTATATAAATACTCTTAAAAATGGAATAAAGATGAATTTACAGGAAATAAAGCAAACTTTGAAAGAAAGAATGCCGGAGATAAAAGAAAAATACGGTGTGAAAAATCTATATATTTTTGGTTCTTATGTTAGAGGAGAGCAAACTCCAAAAAGTGATATTGATATTCTTGTAGAGTTTGAGAAAGGAAAAAAGAGTTTTAGAAATTATATGGGATTAAAATTTTATTTGGAAGATTTATTTGGTTTGAAAGTTGACCTTGTTATAAAAGAAGCAGTAAGGAAAGAACTAAAAAGACATATATACTCAGAAGCTGTAAATGTCTAAACGAGAATATAAACTTTTTTTAAAAGATATTCTTGAAAATATTGAATTAATCAAGGAATTTACTTCTAACATTAATAGTTTAGAAGATTTGGAGAACAGTAAGCTCATACTCTTTGCAGTTTTAAAGGCTCTTGAAAATATAGGAGAGGCGGCAAAAAATATTCCATCTGAGATAAAGGAAAAATATCCTTATTTTTGTAAAGAAATATCCGGTTTGAGAGATATTATAGTTCATCATTACTGGGGAGTAGATATAGAGATAATCTGGGACGTTATAGAAAATGAACTTGATGAATTAGAAAATTTAACTAAAAAAGTTTTGGAAAACGAACAATAAGAACTTTACAATAATCTACAAACTCAGATTTTTACCATTAATTTTAAATATAATTAACTAACATTCAACTGCTATATTATCTTCTCTTTCTTTACCAAGGATGCTTAATTTTGCATTTACAAATTGATTTATATCTTTTTCTGTTTCTATATAAGCATGAATATAATTTGAAGTAAGTCCTATTTTCTTTCCATCTTTTTCAGAAATTATTAAAAATTCCATCTCTTTTTGTAGAAATTTTCTTCTAAATTCTAAATTTTTTTGATAACTTATATCTCTTAATATTTGGGTTCTTTCTTTCTTTTCTTGTGGTGATACTACTGATTTTAATTTTGTTGCTATTGTTCCTTCTCTTTCTGAATATGTAAAAACATGAATATATGCAAAAGGTATTTTTTCTATATTTTTTAATGAATTTTCAAAAGCTGTTTTATCCTCTGTGGGAAATCCGGTTATTATATCTGTTCCTATGGCAGTTTCCGGTGCTTTTTTCAGTATTTTCTCAACTACTTTTATATAATCTTTTACAGTATAATCTCTCCTCATATCTTTTAAAACTTTATCATCTGCTGATTGGATAGAAAGATGGAAATGCTTAGCAATTTTGGGATTTTCTGTTATAAAATCTATAAGCTCATCATTTAGCTCATTTATTCCCATTGAAGATAATCTTATTCTTTTTAAATTTTCTATCTCTGATAGTTTTTTTAATAAATCTAATAAATATCCTTCTTTATGGTCGTATCCGTATTGGGATAGCTGGGTTCCGGTAAGGACTATTTCTTTATATCCTCTTTCTGCTAATATTTTTGCTTGATTTACAATATCTTCTATTTTTGCACTTCTTACTTTTCCTCTTGCAAATGGTATTATACAAAAGCTACAAAAGCTATTACATCCTTCTTGGACTTTTAAGATAGGTCTTGCTCCTTCAAAAAATGTGCTTATCTGGAATGTTTTAAAATCATTTTCTCTGAAAATATTATTTACAAGGATTTTTTCTTGAAATTTTTCATTTATATAATTTTCTACTATATCAAGTATATCTGTTTTATGGGAATTGCCTACTACAATATCTATCTCTTCCATTTTAGCAAGTTCTTCCGGCTTTACCTGAGCATAACATCCGGTTGCTACTACTACTGCCCTTGGGTTTTGTTTTTTTGCTTTTCTGATAATTTTTCTTGATGTTCTGTCTGCATCATTTGTAACGGTGCATGTGTTTATTATATAAATATCTGCAATATCTTCAAAATCAGTTATCTGATATCCTTTTTCAAAAAATTTCTCTTCTATTGCAGAAGATTCAAACTGGTTCATTCTACATCCTATGGTATTGACTGCTACTTTTAGATTTTTCATAATATACAACCTATTCCTATTTTTTTGCTTTTTCAAATAAAGCTTCAAATTCTTCCGGTGTAAGTTTTGGATATTTTTCTATCTCTAAATTTTCAATTACATGTTCTTTTTTACTCATTCCTATTAAAGCTGTTCCTATGTTAGGTGTGCTTCTTACAAATTGGATTGGAACGTGTATATCTTTTTCAACTTTAAAAATCTGTTTTGTTATATCCGGTAGTTGTCTTATTACCCTTCCTTGAAATAATGTAGCACTTGTATAAACATAAATATTTAATTTTTTAGATAACTCCAGCACTGATAAATTTCCTTCTTGATTTTTTAATGAGTAAGCTTCGGTCATTGCAACATTATAAGGAAGTTGGATAAATCTAAAATGATGATTTTCTCCACCTACTTCTACAGCTATATCGTATATCTCTTTTAAATTAAGATATTGTTTATCTGTTGGTTTTGCCCTTAAACCGTTCCATGTAGCAATTCCGTAATATCTTAATTTATTTTCTTTTATCTTACCTTCTAATAATCTGAATGTAGCCCATAATTTTCTATAAAACTTTTCCTTATCTATTATCTGAAGCTGGTCTTCCGGATTATGTAAAAAATAAATATCTATATAATCAGTATTAAGATTTTCTAAGCTTTTCTCAAATGACCAATCTATATATTTAGGAGAAATTATATTTCCGTAAGGTGTTATATCTTCTTTTGAGATTATTCCGGTATCTATAAAATTTTCTTTTAAATATTTCGTAATATCTGTAATATTTAAATCTGCATCAATAGGGAAATAGCCACCTTTTGTTGATATAACTAAATTTTTCCTATCATAATTTTTTATAACTTTACCTATAACCCTTTCACTTCTCATATTTCTGTAATTTATTGCAGTATCAATAACATTTACACCAAGTTCTATAGCAGTTTTTATAGCTTCTTCGTAATTTTTATCTGTCTGAATATCCGGATTTCCAAGATATGTTCCTATTCCTATCTCTGATAGTTCTAAATCTAAAAATTTTTTATATATCATAATCTTATCTCCTTTATCTTATTAAGCTTTAAGCTTTGATGATTATATCAAAAAAATGTATAATTTTTAATGACAAAATTAATAAAAGTTGAGGAGAAAAATTATTTATGAAAGCAGTTATACTTGCGGGTGGAAGCGGGACAAGACTTTATCCGGTTACTCAATCTATAAATAAGCATCTATTACCAATTTATAACAAGCCTATGATTTATTATCCACTTTCATTGGTTATGCTTTTAAAAATAAAAGATGTTTTATTTGTAGTTAATCCGGAAGATAAACCAAGTTTTGAAAAATTATTTAAAGATGGCTCCCATCTTGGAATGAATGTAAAATATGTTTTGCAACAAAAACCAAATGGACTTGCAGAAGGACTTATTCTTGCAGAAGATTTTATAAAAAATGATAATATCTGTTATATGCTTGGAGATAACATATTTTTCGGTCATGATATTGTAAAGATTATGGAAGAAGCAAAAAAAGATGTTGAAAAAAATGGTGGAGCTTATGTTTTTGGATATTCGGTAAAAGACCCGGAAAGATTTGGAGTAGTAGAATTTGATGAAAATGGAAATGTTTTGTCTATTGAAGAAAAACCCAAAAAACCAAAATCTAATTATGCAGTTGTCGGTATGTATTTTTATGATAAAGAAGCAATAAATATAGCAAAAAATATAAAACCTTCCGATAGAGGAGAGCTTGAAATTACATCTGTAAATGAAGAATATTTGAAAAAAGGAAAATTAAAGGTAAAACTTCTTGGAAGAGGATTTGCTTGGTTTGATGCAGGAACCCATGATAGCTTTCTTGAAGCCGGTGAATTTGTCGCTACAATAGAAAAAAGAACAGGTCTTATGGTAGGTTGTATTGAAGAGATAGCTTATAGAAATGGTTGGATAGATAAAGAGCAACTTTTAGAACTTGCTAAGCCTTTGAAAAAAACAGAATATGGAAAATATTTAATAGAAATAGCTCAATCTTAAAATTAGAGGTAATTATGGAAACAGTAAAAAATGAAGAAATCATAAAATTAATAGAAAATTTGCCAGAAGATTTAAAAAGAGAAGTTAAAGACTTTGCTGAGTATTTATTAACAAAATCAAAAACAAAAAAAAGATTGTCATTAAAATGGAAAGGAAATTTAAGCAAATATAAAAAAGATTTTACTTCTTTAGAACTTCAAAAAAAAGCTTTAGAGTGGAGAATAAATTTTAGATGAAATACTTAATAGATACCAATATATGGCTTGAAATTTTATTAGAGCAAGAGAAAAGTGAAGAAGCTTTTGATTTTTTAAGTAAAGTTGATAGTATTTATTTAGCAATGTCGGATTTTTCTTTACATTCAATTATATTGATACTTACAAAACTAAAAGAATTTGAAACAGCTAATATGTTTTTGGATGATATTACTACTTCAGGAGTTAATATTTTAGCTATAGAACCTAATGATTTATATAAAGTTATTGATATAATCAAAAATTTTAATATAGACCTTGATGATGCCTATCAATATTATCTTTCTAAAAAATATAATCTTATATTAGTAAGTTTTGATAAAGATTTTGATAAAACAGATATAAAAAGAAAAACACCAAAAGAAATAATAGGAGAGCCTTAATGCCTTTTGAGTTTATAAAGACAGAAATACCGGAAGTAATAATTATAAAACCAAAAATATTTGGTGATAACCGTGGCTTTTTTATGGAAACATATAAAAAATCCGATTTTGAAAAAGCCGGTATAGATACAGATTTTATACAGGATAATCACTCAAAATCAATTAAAGGAGTATTAAGAGGTCTTCATTATCAAAAAGAGCCATTTGCTCAGGGAAAGTTAGTTAGATGTATAAAAGGGAAAATTTTTGATGTGGCAGTTGATATTAGAAAGAATAGCCCAACATTTGGAAAATGGGTAGCTTTTGAATTATCAGAAGAAAATAGATTAATGCTCTGGATACCAAAAGGATTTGCTCACGGATTTTTAACCCTTTCAGAAGAAGCAGAAATTATATACAAAGTAAGTGGTGGAGAATATTCTCCTCAGCACGATGCAGGTATAATATGGAATGACCCCGATATAAATATAAAATGGCCTCAAATTGATAATATAATTCTATCAGAAAAAGATAAAAATCTACCTTTATTAAAAGATGCAGATATAAATTTTGTATATGGAGGATAAATTGAAATTACTTATAACAGGTGGAGCCGGATTTATAGGAAGTGAATTTGTAAGACAGGCAGTTAAAAAAGGATTTGATACAGTTGTTATTGATAAACTTACTTATGCAGGAGATTTAGAAAGATTAAAAGAAGTTGAAGATAAGATAAAATTTTATAAAGCAGATATAACAAATAAAGAGTTTATAGAATTTATATTTAAAAAAGAAAAACCGGATATTGTAGTCCATTGGGCGGCAGAAAGCCATGTAGATAGAAGTATATTAGACCCAACACCTTTTATTGAAACAAATATAAAAGGAACACAAATCTTATTAGATGTAGCAAGAGATACAGGAATACAAAAATTTATAAATATTGCAACAGATGAAGTGTATGGAGAGCTTGAAACAGAAGAAGGGCAGTTTTATGAAGATACACCTTTAAATCCAAATTCACCTTATTCTGTATCAAAGGCTTCAGCAGATATGCTTGGAAGGGCATATTATAGAACTTATGGAGTTCCGGTTATAACAGTTAGACCATCTAACAATTATGGATATTGGCAATATCCGGAAAAACTTATTCCGGTTGTAATCCTAAAAGCATTAAATAACGAACCTATACCAGTTTATGGTAGAGGAGAAAATATAAGGGAATGGCTTTTTGTATCTGACTGTGCAGATGCTGTTTTTGAAATAATACAAAAAGGAAAAATCGGAGAGATATATAATGTAGGTAGTGGAGAAGAAAGAAAAAATATAGATGTAGTTAAATCAATTTTAAATATTCTAAAAAAACCAGAAAGCTTAATAACCTTTGTAAAAGATAGACCGGGGCATGATTTTAGATATTCATTAAATACAGATAAAATTGAAAAAGAGATAGGATGGAAAGCAAAAATAAAATTTGAAGAAGGTATAGAAAAAACCGTTAAATGGTATCTTGAAAATATAAGCTGGGTAGAAAGAAAATTAAAATATTTAAAAGATTATTGGGAAAAGGTTTATAGATGAAAATATTTTTAACAGGGTCAAAAGGTCAGCTTGCAAACGAGTTTATAAAAAGATTTAATGAAAAAAATATAGATTTTTTAGCTTTATCAAAAGAAGAGCTTGATATATCTAATTTTGAAAATGTTATTAAAACCATAAAAGAGTATAAACCGGATATTATTATAAATTGTGCTGCATATAATCTTGTTGATAAAGCAGAAGAAGAGTTTGAAAAAGCTTATGCTGTTAATGGAGCCGGTGTATATAATCTTGCAGTAGCTTCCTTAGAAACAAAATCTTTATTAATCCATTATTCCACAGATTATGTTTTTGATGGAAAAAAAGAAGGATTATATACAGAAGAAGATATTCCAAATCCATTAAGTAGATATGCAATATCAAAATATATTGGAGAAAAGAATATTCAAAATATTTTAGAAAGATATATAATTTTTCGGGTAAGCTGGGTTTATGGAGAAGGAAAACAAAACTTTTTATATAAACTTAACTATTGGGCAGAGTCTCAGGAATATTTAAAAATAGCCTGTGATGAATTTTCAGTTCCTACATCTACAAGAACCATAGTAGATATAACTTTAAAATCAATACAAAAAGGATTAACCGGTTTATATCATTTAACAAATTCCGGATATACATCCCGTTTTGAATGGGCAAGAGAATATTTAAAACTTAAAAAAATAGATAAATTTATCTATCCTGCTTATCAACAAGATTTTAACTTACCTGCTAAAAGACCAAGATTTTCAGCTATGAGTAATGATAAAATATGCAAAGAGCTTGGTATTCAGATAAAAGAATGGAATGAAGAGTTAAAGGAATTAATAGATACCGGAGAAATCTAAATTAAATTACTAATATAATCATAGTAAAAAGTATTAAATCTCAATTCTCAATTTTTGATAAAATATATCAGTTCAAAATTTTTTAAAGAAGGAGCAAAAAGTGAAATATATCTTTATAACTGGTGGTGTTCTTTCTTCACTTGGAAAAGGAGTAACATCTGCAAGTATTGGTTCTATTCTTGAAGCAATGGGTTATAAAATAACATTTTTAAAATTAGACCCATACTTAAATATTGACCCAGGAACAATGAACCCTTATCAACATGGAGAAGTATATGTAACTGAAGATGGAGCAGAAACAGATTTAGATTTAGGTCATTATGAAAGATTTACAAATGCAGTTTTAACAAAATATAACAATACAACATCAGGAAAGCTTTATCATAACTTACTTGAAAAAGAAAGAAGAGGAGCATTCTTAGGGGCAACTGTTCAAGTTATTCCACATTTTACTAATGAGATAAAAAAAGCCATAGAAAAAGCATCTGAAGGTTATGATATATCTATTGTAGAAATTGGTGGAACAGTAGGAGATATAGAAAGTTTACCATTTTTAGAAGCAATTAGACAGATTGGGCTTGAAAAAGGTAAATCTAATGTTGTTTATATTCATTTAACTTATGTTCCTTATATATCGGTAGCAGGAGAGTTAAAAACAAAACCAACCCAGCATTCTGTAAAAGAGCTAAGAGCTATCGGAATACAGCCAGATATTTTAATAGGAAGAGCTGAAATTCCCCTTCCAAAAAGCATAAAGAAAAAAATAGCATTATTTACAAATGTAGATGAAGATGCTGTATTTTCTGCACCGGATTTAAATATTATTTATGAAATTCCTTTATATCTGAAAAAAGAAGGATTAGATAAAGTAATTGCAAAAAATCTAAATATTGAATATAGAGAGCCTGATTTATCAAAATGGAAAAAAATAGTAAATACTTTATCTAAGCTTGAAAAAGAGGTGAATATTGCAATTGTAGGTAAATATGTTCAGCTTAAAGATGCTTATAAAAGTATATATGAAGCATTAATCCATGCCCAAATCCCTACCAAAACAAAAGTAAATATTAGTTGGATTAATGCAGACGAGATAAATGAAGAAAATGTTGAGCAGCTAAATAAATTTGATGGTATCCTTGTTCCGGGAGGTTTTGGAGAAAGGGGAGTAGAAGGAAAGATATTAACTGCAAAATTTGCAAGGGAAAATAAAATCCCGTATTTTGGTATATGTCTTGGAATGCAGATAGCAGTTATAGAATTTGCAAGAAATGTGGCCGGCTTAAAAGATGCAAACTCAACAGAATTTAGAATAGATACACCTCATCCGGTTATAGATATAATGCCTGAACAAAAAGAAGTAGATAAAAAAGGCGGAACAATGAGGCTTGGAGCTTATAAATGTCATATAAAACCAGGAACAAAAGCATACTCAATTTATAAACAAGAAGAGATTTCAGAAAGACATAGACATAGATTTGAATTAAATCCGAAATATAGACCTATATTGGAAGAAAAAGGATTAATAGTATCCGGTGTTTATAAAGCAAAAAATCTTGCAGAAATTATAGAACTTCCTGATAATATGCATCCGTGGTTTATAGGTTGCCAGTTTCATCCGGAATTTAAAAGTAAACCTTTTGCACCAAATCCTTTATTTGTTGCATTTATTCAGGCTTCACTTGATAAAAAAATGAAAAATCTATAAATTTAAGGGGAATAAAAATTTTGTAGGAGGGATAAAAAATGGATGAATTACATTTAAGAATTGAAGAAAAGTATTACCCACCGGAAGAGATAGTAAAAACAGCAAATTTTCCGGATTATGAATCTGTTTATAAAAAATCCATAGAAAATCCGGATGAGTTTTGGAGCGAAATAGCAAATCAGCTTGAATGGTTTTCTAAATGGGAAAAAGTTCTTGAATGGAATTATCCTTATGCAAAATGGTTTGTAGGTGGAAAAACAAATATCACCTATAACTGCCTTGATAGACATGTTAAAAACGGAAAGAGAAACAAAGTAGCATACATATATGTAGATGAAGAAGGAAATGAAAAAAAGATAACTTACGGAGAACTATTAGAACAAGTAAATAGATTGGCTAATGGGCTAAAATCCCTCGGTGCTCAAAAAGGAGATAGAGTATCTATATATATGCCAAATACAATAGAAGCTATAATCTCTATGCTTGCCTGTGCAAGAGTAGGAGCAATCCATAGCGTTGTATTTGCCGGATTTAGTGAAGGTGCTTTAAGAACAAGGATACAAGATGCAAAAGCAAAAGTAGTTATAACAGCTACTTATACAAAAAGAAGGGGAAAAAGAATACCTCTTTATCCGGTTGTAAGAGAAGCTATTAGAGATTTAGATTTTGTTGAAAAAGTTATCCTTTGGGATAGAGATAAAGATGAGATGGAAGAAAAAGAAAGTTATATAATTGATTTTGAAAATCTTATAAAAAATAGTAGTATCTATTGCGAACCGGAAATAATGGATTCAGAAGACCCATTATTCATACTCTATACATCAGGGACAACAGGGAAACCAAAAGGAGTATTACATACAACCGGCGGATATATGGTAAATACATATATAACAACAAAAGCAGTTTTTGATGTAAAAGAAGATACTATCTATTGGTGCACTGCCGATATTGGCTGGATTACAGGACATAGTTATATAGTATATGGGCCACTTGCAAATGGTATAACATCTGTAATAATGGAAGGAGTTCCTGTATATCCTCACCCCGGAATATGGTGGGAATATGTTGAAAAATACAGAGTAAATGTATTCTACACAGCACCAACAGCAATAAGAATGTTAATGAGATTTGGAGAAGAAATACCAGCAAAATATGATTTATCAACTTTAAGAGTGCTTGGTTCTGT
>NZ_FXTX01000004.1 GCF_900182795.1 Venenivibrio stagnispumantis | reverse complement strand
CAATCGGTATAATAAGGTGAGTTTTTATCTGCATATCTTGGATTTAAATCATAATCTTCTTCACCACCAAGATGTGTATTCCAAGGAGTTAAAGAACCAGCACAATTAATAATAGTTCCACCTACACTTTTAAAATCAATAGGTTCTGTTTTAACAGCTTTTCCGTTGTTATCAAGCTCCGTTTTATATAATAATCCCGGTGGTTCTTCAAAATGAGTAATTAAATAAGCAGTATTATTTATCTTTATCAGAGAGTTAGCATCAGGATTATTTGAATATGTTTTAGAACCATCATCGGCTAAAATAGGTTGCAGGTCAACATCATAAAACATACCAAATTCTCCATTTCCTATTTTATCTCCTGTTTTTGCTATTACCTCATATGATAGTGGATATTCTTTAGTAGAACCGTCGCTGTAAGTAACAGTCAAAGCCGGACTTACTTTAACTGATTTTAAATCTGCATCTGATGCAGGTAATGGCACTTCTTTGAATGATACTGACTGAACCGTTGGACTGCTTGTACTACCTCCGGTTGTTGTACTTGTACTACCTCCATCATCGCTTCCGCAACCGCTTAATAAGAGAGCAAGCCCTGAAGAAAGGATTGCTGAAACTAAAAATTTTTTACCCATAATGACACCTCCCAAAATAGATTTGAGTTTTATTTTACTTTAAATATGTTTTAATATTTTATTAAGTGAGTTTTAAATTTTCTTAACTGAATATTTAAAATAAACTGTGCTATAATATCGCTTAATTAATTATTTTAGGAGTGGAGAAATTTATGAGAAAAGAGAGAGGATTTACTCTTCTTGAACTACTGGTTGTTATTGTTATTTTATCTATTTTAGCTGCACTTTTGGTTCCTAAGCTTACCGGTAGAGTAGATGAAGCAAAGATAGATACTACAAAAATACAGCTAAAAGAAGTAAAAAGGGCACTTGAAATGTATAAAATAGATAACGGAACATATCCTACTACTGAACAGGGACTAAAAGCTTTGGTGCAAAAACCGGAAACACCACCTGTCCCGAAAAAATGGAGACAGTATTTAGAACAAATACCAAAAGATGCATGGGGTAATGATTTAATATATATATATCCTTCAGATAAACATCCATTTGAGTTAAAATCAGCTGGTCCAGATGGTGAAGCCGGTACAGAAGATGATATATCAGTTTGGAGTGAATAAAAACTTACAAAAAGAAAAAGGCTTCACCCTCTTAGAAGTTTTAGTTGCCATTGTTATGCTTGTAATCTCATTGTCTGTAGTGATAAAAATTTATACAAATTATATAAAAGATTATGACGCCTTTTTACAAGATATTAATGATATACAACAGGTGAAAAAATACATCTATAATATAAAAGAAGGATATGAAGAACTGCCTTCTGTAAAACAAAGTTATGAGTCTGCCGGCTATGGAATAAGGAAAAAAATTTATATCTATAAGGATAAACCGGTAATAATTTATTATATAATTGATACTGTAAAGAACTATACAAAATATACAAAAATTTTATATTTAAAAACAATTATGTTATAATTGTACCATAAAAAATGTAAAATAGTTTGTAAATGCCAATAGAAGATAGAGTACTAGTCTTACATATAAGAAATAAAACAAAGATTGATATATCAAATGATTTTATTAAAACCTGTCAACATTTTAAAAATTTGGTATATCTGATAATCAAAGAAAAAGGATATTTTATTTTAAATATATCTGCCTTTAAAAAATCATTAGTAGAAAATCCAAGAAAACAATTATCAGTTAAAGAAATTGAAATAATTAATAAAATTCAATCATCAAGTTATTTCCCATCTTTAAAAGAAGTATCTAAAAATCTGTCATCAGTCACAGTTCAAAAACTTATAGAACAGGTAATGAATGAATATAAAAGTTATTTTAATGCTTTAAAAGATTACAAAGAAAATCCTCATAAATACAAAAATAAACCCAATCCACCTAAACCAAAGAAATTAAGTAGAATAAATAATTTCTCTGTTAGTTTTGTTAAAAATAATTTTAAGATTAAAAATAATGGATTAATACTAACATTAAATAACTATCTAAAACTAAAATTTAAACTGCCAAAATTTATGTTAAGAAAAGAAATATCATCTATTAGATTGGTAAAACGATTAGATGAATACGAACTGCATATCGTATATAAAGAGAAAATTTTAAAGGAAAATTTACTACTAAATGACAATATTTATGTAAGTATTGATTTAGGATTAGATAATTTAGCAAGTATATTTACCAATAATCCATCTATTGAAAGCCTAATAATAAATGGAAAACAAATAAAATCATTTAACCAATGGTTTAATAAAAAGAAGGCAGAATTACAATCATTGAAAGATAAATCGGATAATATTGGAGAGAAAGAAAAATACGATTATTCAATCAGGAAGTTATTTAGATATAGAAATAAAAAGATAAAGATATGGTTTCATTTAATATCTGCAAGAATAATAGAATATGCATTGTTATCAAAAGCAAAACATATTATTATTTCCAGAGATATTTTAGAATCTAAAAATGGTATTAATTTAGGAAAAACAACTAATCAAAATTTTGTTAGTATACCATTTGGATTGTTAATTGATATGATAAAATACAAAGCAAAGAAATATGGCATTGAAATTAGTGATAAAGAAAAAGAATATTTTACAAGTCAAGCAAATTGTTTGACTAATGATATTAGGAAAGTTATGAAAAATAAAAACATTGAATTATCAGGAAAAAGATTAGAAAGAGGACTATATCAAGATTTTATCTATGGATTAAGATTTAATGCCGATATCAACGGTGCAGTAAACATTGTTAAAAGAGTTAAATTCAAGATAATTGATTTTTATTTTAAAAGTAAGGAATTGTTTAGGGTATTAAAGAGAAAACTATGCAGACCGATTAAATTTAACATTTACCAGTTACAGAATGCAAACCTGTTTCTGAATAGGCTATTGTCTATTCCGACAGGGATTAGTAATAGTTTTAGTGGTTTAAATGCAGAAATATATAAATTTTTGTATATTTTTGATATTTTTATATATTTCTGCATACCATGAAAAAGAATGAAGGTTTTTCATTACTTGAGCTTCTTGTTGTTATCATTTTGATATCCCTTGTATTTTCTATAGGTGGGACTGTATTTATAAATAATATTAAATCAATGGGAGATTTTGAAAATTCTATAAATAATAGCATAAATGAGATTGCTTTTATAAATCAATTAACAGCCGGACTTTACTCAAAATATGAAAAAAGAGATGAAAATATAAAGATAGAAGAAGACAGAATATCATTTTATACCGGTTATCCTGTATTTTATGAAGGTTTTGTAAGGGCAGAATATATTTTAAAAAAAAGTGATGAAGATTACATAGATATTTATTATGAAGAATTTCCTTATGTTGATGGAAATCTTGGTTTTGATGGGATAAAAAAAAGTTATATTGGTAAATTCAAAAATTTAAAAATTTATATATATGACGGGCAAAATTGGCTTGTAAATTACAAAGGAAAAAATTTCCCTCAAATAATTAAGATATCAATAGATGGCTTTGATTATTATATAACCACAAACGCAAAGGTAGTAAAATGATAATTATATTTGTTATATCTATTATAACTACTTTAACATTTCTACTAACATCAATTACGGATGATATATATATTTTTCAATCGTATGTAAATGATTACAAAAATAAAGAACAGCTATATCTAATATCTGATGCATCTTTAAATGCAGTAAAAGATTTTTTGTTATCTGATAGTGATGATATAGATACACTTCAAGATAAATGGGCTACAGAAATGCCTTTAGTTATAGATAATATAAAATTAAAGATTAATATAATAGACCAAGAAAGGTTTTTAAATCCTAATATCTTATTAAATAATGATGGAAAAAATATAAATCAAAGAGTTTTTCCGGTTTTTGAAAGATTGTTTGAAAATATAGGATACAATAAATCTCTATTATTTAATATAATAGATTGGATAGATAAAGATAGTATATCTCAGGGTGGTAAGGAGAATTATACAGAATATCCGGCAAAAAATGGTTTTATAGATAGCTTAGAAGAGATGAAATTGATAGATGGTGTAACAAAAGAGATATATAATGGATATATTATTTCCGGAAAATTTATTCCCGGATTTAGAACTTTATTTTCCCCTTACTCAAACGGAAAAATAAATATAAATACTGCTTCAAAATGGATTTTGCAATCTCTTGACCCTTCTCTAACAGAGCAAATAGTAGCAAATATAATCTCTTATAGAGAAAAAAAACCATTTAAAAATATAAATGATTTATCTCTTGTAGATGGAGTTAATTCAGATATAATATATCGGTTAAAACAGCTTGATATCGTAGATGTAAAAAGTGAAAATTTTTTGGTTGATATTGAGATAAATTTAAACGATAATATATATCATTTAACTGCTCTTTTAGAAAGAAAAAACAAAGATATAAATATAATCTGGAGAAAGATTTATTAAGATGGAGATTTTGGCTTTACAACTTGAAAAGGAAGAAAAAATATATGCAAAAATAAATCCTTTAAATAAGGATATAAAGATATCGGAAAATCTCAAAAATCCAAAAGTAGTTGTATCTATTCCGGTAAATCAGACTACCTTTAGATATTTTAAATTGGATATTAATGATGAAATAAAACTTAAAAAAGCAGTAGAAACATCTTTAAAATTTGATTTTCCGGATTTTGAGAATATAGCATTTGATTTTTATAAGAAAAATAATGATATCTTTTGTGTAATAACAAAAAAGGAAATAGTTGAAAATATAAAAACCCAATATAAATCTATATTTAAAATAGATAGTGATATCTTCGCTATATTGAGAGTTTTAACTCATAATAATATTAAAGATGCAGATATAATACATTTTTATCCGGATTATGCTGTCTATATTAAGGTAGAAAATAGTTTCCCGAAATTTGTTAGGAGTTTGTCAATAAATGAAGCAATAAATTCTGCCAAAGAAAATAATAGTATTATAGTATCAGGATATATACCAAGAGATATAAACAATCCTGTTTTAAACAATCCTTTATCTGACCCAAGGCTAAATATTGCTTTTGGAAATCTGATAGCACCTTTATATGATATAGGAATAGATTTTCTGCATCAAGAAGATTTTTTTAGTTTTAAAAAGCTATCTTTAATAACTTTGTCACTTGTCGGTGTATTTATTATGATAAATCTTTCCCTTTTTATAAAAGTTTTATTTTTAGAGAAAGAACTAAAATTTATAAAAAATAAAGAAAAAATAATCTATACAAAATATTTTAATGAACCTGCATTTGAACCGGTTAATCAGGCAAGAGGAAAGGTTGCAAAATTTCAAGAAGATTCAAAAAACAAAGAAAATATAGCAGATATACTTGAATTTATCGGCAGTAAAAAATCAAAAACAATAGATATACTTTTTCTTGATATTTCACAAAATCAACTAAGTATAAAAGCAGTTGCAAATACCATAGAAGAAGTAGAAAATTTTAGAAAAATTTTAAATGATAAATTTTCCGATGTTAAAATAGAAGAGAGTGTAAAAGAACCGGAAGGCAGAATAAGATTTAAGATAGTTGGGAAAAGATGAAAAAGTTGGAGATATTTTTTAATTCCTTAGAACAAAATGAAAAGAGAACAATATTTATAGCTGTTTTAATTTTTATATTATTTATAGGAATATTTTTTATTTATGAACAATATAAAAAGATAAAAGCAATTGAAACAAAAATTACAAAAGAGATAGCAAATTATAATGAGGTTCTTGAATTAGCCAGTATATATTCTTCAAAAAAAGGAAATTTAAAATCATTGAATCTTTCAGATATAGATAAAATATCACAAATTTCAGGTATAAAATCTAAAGTTAGTTCAATTAAGCCTATAAATTATGAAGGGAAAGAGCTTTTTGAAATAAATCTTGAGAATATAACACCGGTAGAATTAGAAACTTTTATTAATAATCTTCAAAAGGAAAATATAAATATTTATGCAATAACCATAGATAATATTCGTCAAAATAATAATCTTAAAATTTCTGTTATAGCAGGAGCTTAATTGTGAAGAGGTTGGTTTTATATATTTTTATATTTTTGATATCATTCCTTATCTTTTTTATAATTAATTTCCCGATAAGAGAATTTTTGATAAAATTTCTTGCAGAAAATAATTTGAGATTTAAAACAGTTGAGGGCAATATTTTTTCAACGAAGATTGTTGGAATAAGTTATGATAATATCTATATTGAAGATATCAAAGCAAGAAATTACTTTTTGAATATAAACCTACTTATAAATAACTCTCAAAAAGTAAAAATAAACCCTTTAAAAAAAGAAGCAGTTTTGATATTAAAAGATTTAAAATTAGAGGATTATCAGTTAAAGCCTAAATATTATGGTAATTTGAGTACAAATAATTTTATAATAAAAAAACAGGATAAAATGTTGGCTTTAGAAGGACAGGCAGAAATTTTTGTATCAAAAACAGATAATCCTTTTGTAAAAAATTTAAGGATAGATTTAAAGCTAAAACCGGAAAAAGATTATAATATATTAGAGTTTAATCTCAGTAGTGAAAATATAGCCGGAAGTTTTAAAGGTAAGTTATATAGTTCGCAAGATTTAGAAAATTTTATAGTTGATGGAATTTTTATTGGAAATATATATAATACGCCGGTTAATAAGAACATAAAAACTAATCTGGAAGATTTATTAAATTTTAGATTTTGAAATGAGTTTTTTAAATTTATATTTATTATTGGTTATAAGTTTAATTTTATCAAAATTTTATAATGGATTTTATTATTTTTCATTCTTTATTTTAAATTTGCCACTTATATTTTATGATATAAAAAAATTTGGTTTTTTTTCTGTGAAGGGTATTATAGCCAGTTTTTTGCTTTCAGCATTATACTTGCCATTCCTTAATTTTTCTGTTTTTCCGACAAATCAGGTAGTTCAAATATTAGCAGAAGAAATATTTTTCAGAGGATATATACAAAATGAGCTTTTAAAAATATATAATCCTTTTAAATCAATAGTTTTAAGCTCTATTCTTTTTATGGTAGCCCATTTAATATTAAATCCTTCTATTTTTTCCGGTTTAACTATATTTCCTTCTATTATTTTTGGCTATTTATATTTTTATTCAAAATCAGTAATTTCTTCTTTTATTTTTCATCTTTTTTCAAACTGGTTTTTCCTAAGCCAATTTTCTAACTAATCTTCTTCCGGTTATAATGATAACAAGTATCAATAAAGATATTCCTAAGTTTGCAGAGCCACCTAAATTACAACCACCACCTCCACCACCGCTATTTGAAGATGGAGCTTGGGAGGTGCAATTTATCTGAGTGTTTCCGGTTAGTTTTATATTTAAATTGCCATAACTTGTATTTGTTGGAATAGATATTATTGCTTCATTATCACCACAAGGGTATATTTGTATTTGGATATTACATTCTTCAAAACTATTTAAATTTTTATTAGAACAGTTATCTTGAATGATACTAAAATTTTTTGTGTTATTGATGGATATCTTTCCTATATTTAAAACAGCATTTCCACTATTTTTTATATTAAATGATAATGTTAAGGTTTGTCCTGACTGAACCGAGCCATAATCATAATAATAATTTCCGAAACTATCTTGATTTATATGTTTATCTATTGTTATTTTTGGAGAAGGTGTATTTAATAATGCATTATATGCATTTATTCTATTTGCAGTTATACCGTATCCGGATAAACTCATCAAATTATCACCGGTTAAAATTATTCTGTTTTTTATATCTGATATTGTTAAATTAGGATTAGAAGCTTTTAATAATGCTGCTAATCCAGCTACAAGTGGTGCAGCTTGAGATGTCCCAACTGCACAACCATATTTATTATTATTTAATAAACCTATTATTTCTTGAGTTTTATCACAGGTAGATGATGTAGTTATTTCTCCACCCGGTGCATATATATTTACCGTTTTTGTGCCATAATTTGAAAAGGAAGATTTTTCATCATTTGAGTTTGTAGAGCCTACACATATAACATTGTTCAATACGGTAGAATAATTACATGGTAAAAATACAGTTTTATCATTATTTTGTCCATAGTTTCCGGCAGCTACTGAAAATAAAGCACCTATGGATTGAATTAAACATTTTTCTGTATTTTGATAAGAAGGATTAGAGCAGTCAATATTTAATTGAGATTGATTTCCTGTATAGCCATAACTTCCATTTATAGCTACTATATCTATACCTTTTGTTTCTTTTATTGTTTTTATATAGTTAAGACATTGTAATAATTGATTTAAATCTCCAGAACCATCTGAGGAAAGAAATTTACAAGGTATTATTTTTATATTCCAGTTTATTCCTGCAACACCTTTTGCATTATTTCCTATTGCTCCTATTTCTCCTGAAACAAATGTTCCATGCCCATCATCATCAAGAGCACTACCTTTACCTGCAACAGCATTAAATCCATAACAATCATCTATATATCCATTATTGTCGTCATCTATATCATTTTCGCAGCCATCATCTATACCATTATGATTATCATCTTTACCAAGTAGTTCTCCTGTATTAAGCCATATATTATCTTTTATATCTTCATGATTATAATCTATCCCGCTATCAAGAACCGCTACATATACATTATTAGAACCGGTTGAAATATTCCATGCATTTTCCATATTTATTTTTCTTAAATACCATTGGTATGGATAATATGTATCGTTAGGTATTATTTGTTTTGTTATTATATAATTTGGAATAGCATAAACTACATCCTGTCTTGATGTTAATTCTTTTATATATGTATCCATATCTTTATTTTTAGGTAATTTGACAACTGCCATATTATTGTGAGATTTTATAATGCTTAATCCGGTTATTGTTTGAGTTTGTATCTTATTTCTAAAGAAAACTATAACTTCATCTTTATAAGGCTTTGCATAAGAAAAACTATAACAAATCAAAATAAATAAAAAAACTATCTTCCTCATTTTTAGTTAATCTCCTTATAAAATTTTTGTCTATAGAATTTTAATATAAAGTTAAATTCTTGACAAGAAAGAATAAAGGACATTATAATATTCCAAATTTCTTTAAAAGGAGGGTTTCAGATGAAGTACTTAAAAGTTTCAGCTTTAGGTTTAGGGTTAGGTGCAGCATTAATTATGTATTCTTGTGGTGGAGGAGGTGGAGGAACGACCACATCAGCATCTACACCAACTGTTACCCCTGCCACTTCAAGTGATATTCAAAATGCAACATCTTTAAGTGCTGGAAGTGCTGGTTTAGAAACTGTTAGCAATCTTTTAACTGGTGTAGGTAATAACAACAATAATGCAGGAGGTGTTCCTACACCACTTTCTTTAAACCAATCTATTAAAAGTTTAATCTATTCAAAATTAAAAGAGCTTTCAAAAAGTGGAAAAATATTAGCACAGGGAACATCTGAAGGAACTTATAATTGTCAAGATGGTGGTACTGTTACTTTTAAATATTCTTGGACTAATCCTAATTGTACAGACCCATCTAATGATTATGATGCTGCATGTTGGAAAAATAATGAGATAACTTCAACTTTTGTAGCAAATAATTGTAAAGAATATGGTTGGACATATAATGGAAGTGGTTCTTCAGTTGATAAATATGATAATAATGGCTGGTATTATGGAAAAACTCATATAGATAAAGATTGGATTGAAGAAAGTGATTATTATAAGTATACTTACTCTACTGGATTTGATTGGGAATATAACAGAATTAATAATAATACATATAAAATTAGTTTAAATGGAAACTACGAGTATGACGATAAATATCAAAACAAATCATATAAATCAACATTTAAAACAGTTTCTTTTCAAGCAGAATATCTAAAAGAAGATGAATATGGAGATGTTATAGAAGGTAATTATACAGTTAATGGTGGAATAGTATCTTATGTTAATGGTCAATTAGAAGCAGATGTAGCTGCACAAAATTTAACTATATATTCTAAGGTTGGAAATTCAGTTGCCGGAATACCTGATGTATCAAGAATAAATGGATATCTTTATGATGGAAGTTGTACTAAAAAATGGTATAAATTTGAAACTCTTCAAGATATAAAAACACCTGTTGGAAATACTTGTCCTACAGAAGGACAGCTAAAAATAAATAATAGTTTAACATTAACTGCTACTTCTAATGGTGGAATAATTACAAGTGATGGAAAAACTTTTAATAGTTGTAAAGATTTAGAAAGTCAAACATGTAATGTAAAATAAGAATAAATCAATTTTCCTACCTTCTTAAAAGGAGGTAGGTATCTTCTTAATTTCTTTATTTTCTGAGATAATCAATCAAAAATCATTTTTTTTCACAAATATATTTTGTTAGAATATAATCAACGAAAAATCATTTTTTGAGGGTTATTAATTATGGTTAGGTATTTATTTTTATTATTCTTGTTATTTAATTTTTCTTTTGGAAAGGAGATTAATGTTGTTACTACTATAAAGCCTTTGGCTGATATTGTGAAAGCTGTTGGGAAGGAAAAAGTTAAAGTAAATTATATTATTCCTCCTTCTGTAAATTATCATCTTTATGAATATAAAAGTTCTGATATGAAAGCTATATATAATGCTGATTTGTTTGTTTTTATAGGAGCCGGAGAGCCAAATATTGATAAAATTGAGAAAAATGTAAAAAATAAAATGAAAATAATATCTTTAAAAGGATTGTATTTGCTAAAAGAAAGAGATGAGCATGAAGATGAAATCCATCCGGCAGTTTGGCTTGACCCTTTAAATGCAAAAGTAATTGCAAAAAATGTATATCAGTATCTATCTTCAAAAGATATTCAAAATAAAGGTTTTTATCTTAAAAATTATCAAGAGTTTGAAAAAAATATAGATGATGTTGTAAATTATGGCAATGGAAAATTTAAAGATTTGAAAAATAAATATTTTGTTTCTTACCATTATGAATTTCCTTATTTTGTAAATAGATTTGGATTGATATATTTAGCAGAAATAGAAATGGGACACGGTAGGGAGCCAACACCTAAGCATATTCTAAATGTAATATCTTTGATGAAAAAATATAATGTAAAAACAGTATTTACATCTAAGCAGTTTTATAATCCTAAGACTGCTGATATTGTGTTAAAACAAACCGGAGCAAAAGTTATATTTTTAGATTCTCAAGGTGAAACCGGAGATTATATCTCAATGATGAGATTTAATATTGATAAAGTTTACGAAGGTTTGAAAGGCGAGAAGTGAGTAATCACTTCTCATTATTTATTTTTTCAATTAAAATATCTAACTCAACATCTTCATCTAAGCCATAAATTTCAAGTAATTTTTCTATGGAAATCCATTTTTTCAAAACCATTCCCTGTGTTAATAATTTTTCAAAAGGTTCATCTATTTCTATTAATCCTATATCTTTTAAAAATTTTGTAAAAAATCTTGAATAGAGGAGATGTAAAACTGCATGCTCTATGCCACCGATATATAAATCTACCGGCATCCAGTAATCTACTTTTTCTTTTTCAAAAGGTTTTTTATCATTTTTTGCATCACAATATCTGAGGAAATACCAAGAACTATCAAAAAATGTATCCATTGTGTCTGTTTCTCTTTTTGCCGGAGAGCCACATTTTGGACAGGTTGTATTTACGAATTTTTCATGTTTTTCAAGTGGTGAGCCACCTTCTCCGGTTATCTGTACATCTTCTGGAAGTAAAACAGGCAGGTCTTCTTCAGGCACAGGCAGTATACCGCATTTATCACAATATATAATAGGAATAGGTGTTCCCCAATATCTTTGTCTGGATATATTCCAATCTCTTAATCTATAATTTACCGATTTTTTGCCGAGATTTTCTTTTTCAAGATATTCTATTATTTTTTCTTTTGCTTCTTCGGAGTGAAGATTATTAAATATACCGGAATTTATCAATATTCCTTCACCTTCATAAGCAGATTTTGAAAAATCCCAATCTGTGTTTATTGGTTTTATAACAGGTTTTATTGGAAGATTATATTTTTTTGCAAATTCAAAATCCCTTTCATCATGGGCAGGGACTGCCATTATTGCTCCGGTTCCATATCCCCATAATATATAATTTGCTGCATATATCGGAACTTTTTCTTTTGTTAATGGATTTATTGCATATCTACCGGTAAATACCCCTTCTTTTTCTTCTACAATATTTCTATCCTTTGTTGATAATGATTTTATTTTGTTTATAAAAGATAAAACTTCTTCTTTTTGTGGGGTGCCTTCTATAAGTTTTAATAATATCGGATGTTCAGGTGCTACTGCCATAAAGGTGACACCATAGATTGTATCCGGTCTTGTTGTAAATATTTCAAGATATTCATTTAGCCCATCTATTTTAAATTTAATTTCTGCTCCTACCGATTTTCCTATCCAGTTTTCTTGCATTGTAAGAACTTGAGATGGCCATTTTCCTTGTAGCTTTTTTAAATCTTGCAATAATCTTTCTGCATAATCGGTTATTTTTAAAAACCAAGATGGTATCTCTTTTTGAACAACAGGAGTAGAACATCTCCAACATCTTCCATCTATAACCTGCTCATTTGCCAAAACCGTTTGGTCGTGTGGACACCAATTAACTACGGCAGATTTTCTGTAAGCTATTCCTTTTTCATACATTTTTAAAAAAATCCATTGATTCCATTTATAATAATCCGGATTACAGGTAGTTACTTCCCTGTCCCAATCATAAGAAAATCCAAGTCTTTTTAGCTCTTTTTTCATATAATCTATATTTTCATAAGTCCATTTTGCAGGATGAACTCCACTTTTTATTGCTGCATTTTCTGCCGGCATTCCAAAAGCATCCCATCCCATCGGATGAAGTGTATTTTTTCCATTCATTCTAAGGTATCTATTTACCACATCTCCGATTGCATAATTTCTCACATGTCCCATATGTATTCTTCCGGATGGATAAGGAAACATCTCTAAAACATAAAATTTCTCTTTTGATTTATCTTCCTCAGATTTAAATAAATTTTTCTCTTCCCATTCTTTTAATAAGCTTTCTTCTATATTTTTAAAATCGTAATTCATTTTCTCTTCCATTTTACTCCTCGCTATCCCTGTAATAAATTATATTTCCGTTTTCATCTATATATCCCATTAAACTCTCATAAGAAGAGTAATAATAAGGAGTATAGGCTTTAAACTCTGCTGCACAGGTATCTACTACTTTATAAGATACCGGTATTCTTCTTTTTCTTATTTCTTCTTCTGTTGTTTTTAATAATCTTGCAAGTTCTTTATCAGAAAATCCCCATTGTTTAGCTTTTTCAAGCTCTTGCTCTGTAATTTGATTAATATCTTTTTTGGATAAATCTATTTCATAATCTATTATCTCTTTAATTTGGGTTAAAAACCATTTATCAATATGTGATAAATTATGAATATCTTCAACAGAATATCCTCTTCTGAATGCTTCTGCTATATACCATAATCTATCCGGATTTGGTTTTATTATTTTTTGTTTTATTTCTTCATCTTCTGCTTTTTCAAGTCCTATATAAAATCCATATCTGCCGAGTTCTAAACTTCTTAATGCTTTTTGAAGGCTTTCTTTAAATGTTCTTCCTATTGCCATTACTTCACCGACAGATTTCATCATTGTTGTAAGGGTTGTGTCTGCTTCCGGAAATTTTGCAAAATCAAATCTTGGTATTTTTACAACTACATAATCTATCGTAGGCTCAAAAGAAGCCGGTGTTTGTTTTGTTATATCATTAGGTAATTCATCAAGGGTATATCCTACTGCCAATTTTGCAGCGATTTTTGCAATAGGGAAACCGGTAGCTTTGGAAGCCAATGCAGAAGAGCGGGAAACCCTTGGGTTCATCTCTATAACATAAAACTCTCCGGTTTTTGGATTTTGGGCAAACTGGACATTAGAGCCTCCGGTTTCAACCCCTATCTCCCTCATAACTGCTATTGAGTAATCTCTTAAAATCTGATATTCTCTATCTGATAAAGTCATCGCAGGTGCTATGGTTATACTATCTCCTGTATGAACTCCCATAGGGTCTAAATTCTCAATAGAGCAGATTATAACGCAGTTATCATTTTTATCTCTCATAACTTCCATCTCAAACTCTTTCCAACCGATTATTGATTCTTCAAGTAATACTTCATGTATAGGAGATGCTTCAAGACCGGCTTTTACTTTTGGATAAAATTCATCTATATTGTAAGCTATACCTCCACCTGTTCCACCAAGGGTAAAAGAAGGTCTTATTATAACCGGAAAACCTATCCATTTTATAACTTCTTCTGCCTGAGCCAATGAATTTACAACTGCACTTTTTGGCATAGATAAGCCTATTCTTTCCATAGCTTTTTTAAATAAATCTCTATCTTCGGCTTTCTTTATAACTTCATAATTTGCTCCAAGCATTTTTACATTGTATTTGTCAAGGATACCTTTTTCATATAAATCTATTGCAAGATTAAGAGCTGTTTGTCCTCCAAGGGTTGGAAGTATAGCATCCGGTCTTTCTTTTTCTATTATTTTTTCTAAAATAGGTGTTATAAGTGGTTCTATGTATGTTTTATCTGCAATATCAGGGTCTGTCATAATTGTAGCCGGATTAGAATTAACAAGGATTACCCTATAACCTTCTTCTTTTAATGCTTTTGCTCCCTGTGTTCCGGAGTAATCAAACTCAGCAGCCTGTCCTATAATTATTGGCCCTGAGCCTATAAGTAGAATACTTTCAATATCAGTCCTTTTTGGCATAAACCACCTCTGAATAAAAAAATTAGTTATATATTTTACCAACAATTAAGCACAAATTAAAATTTTTGATATAATAAAAAAGATAGCGAGATAGAAAAATGGGAAATATTAGATTAACAGAAGAAGAAATCAACTACATAAGAGAGATAGCAAAGGATGTTTTCGGAGAAGATGTAAAGGTTTGGATTTTTGGTTCAAGGGTTAATCCAAATCTAAAAGGTGGAGATATTGATTTATACATAGAAACTGCCAATATTGAAAATTTGATTGATAAAAAATTAACTTTTTTGGTTAAATTAAAAGATAGAATAGGAGAGCAAAAAATAGATTTGATAATAAAACCTTTGGAATGTAATGAGCCTATCTGTAAAGAGATAAAAAAATCCGGTGTTGAGCTGTGAAAAATATAAATCTAATTTATAACGAGATAGAAAAACACAAAGAAAGATTGGAATATGCAAAAAATAAAATAAGTAGGATAGAGCTAAATGAAGAAATACTGGAAAATCCGGAAATAATTGAAACAATAGATTCTTTTATATTTAGATTTTCAAAAATGCAAGATACTATGGGAGAAAAACTTTTTCCTCTTGTTCTTCAAATGCTTGGAGAAGAAGTGAGAAATAAACCTTTCATTGATATATTAAACAGATTAGAACAGCTTGAATTTATACCATCTGCTGAGGAATGGAAAAAATTAAGAGAGTTAAGAAATAATCTTACCCATACATACCCTTGGGAAAAGGAAATTTTGATAAATGAAATTAAAGAAGCATTAAGATATTCGGAAAAGATGATAAATATTTTCCAACATATAAAAGAAAAGCTACAACTTAGAAAAAATAGATAAGAGGTAGAAAAATTGAAGAAAGCTGTATTTTTGGATAGAGATGGTGTTATCAATGAAGATAAAGGATATGTTCATAAAATAGAAGATTTTAAATTTATACCAAATGTTTTTACAGCTTTGAAAAAATTACAGGATGCCGGATATGAGCTATTTATAGTAACAAATCAATCCGGTATAGCAGTAGGATATTATACAGAAGAAGATTTTAAAAAATTAACAGAATATATGCTTAAAGAGTTTGAAAAAGAAGGTATAAAAATAACAAAAGTTTATTATTGTCCTCACCACGAAAATGGAATAATAGAAGAATATGCTATAAAATGCGATTGCAGGAAACCGGAAAGTGGAATGATAAAACAGGCAATAAAGGAGTTTAATATTGACCCAAACCAATCTTTTTTAATAGGAGATAAAGAAAATGATATAATTGCTGCCCATAAAGAAGGTATAAAAGCAGCACTTGTTAAAACAGGACAGGGATTAAAATATATTCAAAACACAACAGCAGACTACATAGGAGAAGATATATTAGATGTGGTAGAAAATTTTATCTTAAAATGATATAATATTTGTTTCTTAAATCAATATTTTAACGGAGGAAAGAAAATGCATCATTTAATTAGAGAAATTGAACAAAAATATTTACCGGCAGATTTACCTGAATTTAGACCGGGAGATACAGTAAGATTACACCTTAAAGTAAAAGAAGGGGAAAAAGAAAGAACCCAGATTTTTGAAGGTCTTGTTATCAGAGTTAGAGGAAGTGGAACCGGAAAAACATTTACAGTTAGAAAAGTATCTTACGGCGTAGGAATGGAAAGAACATTCCCGATAGCATGCCCTTCCATAGAAAAAATTGAAGTGGTTAAAAGAGGTATCGTTAGAAGAGCTAAACTCTATTATGTTAGAAATCTCAAAGGTAAAGCTGCTAAAATCAAAGAACTTAAAGAGTGGGAAATCCAAAAAAGAGCAAAAGAATCAGCAGAAAGCAAATAATATATATATCGGGCTTTTGCCCGGTTTTATCTTATGATTGAGTTTGAAAAATCTCTACATCAAAAAGGTTATAAATATATAGTAGGAGTAGATGAAGCCGGTAGAGGTAGTTTAGCCGGTCCAGTTATCGTTGCTGCTGTAATATTTCCACCGGATATAGAACCATTTATTCAAAAAGATTCAAAAAAATTAACTCCAAAACAAAGAGAAGAACTTTTCAAACAAATCCAGCAAAAAGCCCTGTCCATCACAATCGGAATAGCAGATAACACCTTAATTGACCGGATAAATGTATTAAATGCTACAAAAGTAGCAATAAAAAGAGCCTTAGATATGATAAAAATAGATTATGATATTGTTATAACAGACCATATAAATCTTGAAGGAATAAAACATATATCTGAGAAAAAAGCAGATGAAAATATCCATTGTGTTGCAGCTGCAAGCATAATAGCAAAAGTTTATAGAGATAATATAATGAAAGAGTTTAAAAATTTATATCCTAATTTTTCATTTGATAAACATAAAGGCTATCCAACCAAAAACCATATATTTGAGATAAAACGATACGGAATAACCCCAATTCATAGAAAAAGTTTCAGGCTTTATTATGAATAATAAAACTAAAATCGGTAAAGAAAAAGAAGATATAGCAGTAGAATATCTAAAAAATAAAGGTTATCAGATAATAGCAAGAAATTTTAAAAGCAGATTTGGAGAAATAGATATAATAGCCAAAGATAAAAACACAATTATTATCGTAGAAGTAAGAAGTAAAAGCTATGATAGTTTTGGTTATCCTCAGGAAACAATAACAAAATCAAAAATAGAAAAGATAATAAAAACAACTTATCAATTTTTAAGCAAAAATGATATATATTTTGAAGAATTAAGATTTGACGTAATAGCAATATTGAAAGATAATATATTACATATAGAAAATGCTTTTGAGATAAGATGATACAAGATTATTTAAAAGGACAAACACAGCTTATAAATATGTATTTAGAGCAATACATTCCAAAAGGTGAGCCAAAGATATTGTTTGATGCTATTGAGTATAGTTTAAAAGCCGGTGGAAAAAGAATTAGACCTATTCTTGTTTTAGAATCTGCAAAAACATTAAAAGAAGATATAGATATAAAAAATTTTATAGATATAGCAATATCTACAGAATTTATCCATACATACTCACTTATCCATGATGATTTACCGGCAATGGATGATGATGATTTAAGAAGAGGAAAACCTACCTGTCATAAACAATTTTCTGAAGCAATAGCAATTCTTGCCGGAGATGGACTTTTAACTTATGCTTTTGAGTTAATCTCTTTAAATAAAAATTTATCTGCAGAAAAATTATTAAAGATAATAAATATTCTTTCCCATAATGTTGGAATTTATGGAATGGTTGGCGGTCAGGCAGGAGATATTTTGGAAGATTTTAAAGATATTGATTTTATCCATCTAAATAAAACTGCAAAATTTATACAGGCATGCTGTCAAATTGGAGCAGTAATAGCAGATGCTACACCGGAAGAAGAAGATAAACTGAAAAATTATGGAAAGCATATAGGGATAGCTTTTCAAATATGGGATGATTTACTTGATGAGATAGGAGACCCATCTAAACTTGGAAAAAAAGTTAATAAAGATAAAGAGAAAAATAAAATAACTTATCCATCAATTTATGGTATAGAAAAATCAAAAGAGATGGCATATAATCATATAAATCAAGCTATAAGCTATATAAAAGATTTAAAAAATCCCCAAATTCTAATACAAATTGCAGAATTTATAGTAAGCAGAGAGGTATAAAAAAATGAAATATGGAGAAAAAGAGATACAAGAAGCAAAACTTGAACCATGGCCAAATCCTTATCCGGATAGAAATTATACCGTAGAGATAACTTTTCCGGAATTTTCTTGTCTTTGTCCAAGGTCAGGATATCCTGATTATGCAACTATTAGAATAAGATATATTCCGGATAAAACGATTGTAGAGCTAAAATCTCTAAAACTTTATCTTAATAAATATAGAAATCAATATATCTCTCACGAAGAAGCTACAAATAAAATATATGAAGATTTATATAATCTTTTAAAGCCAAGATTTTTAGAAGTAATTGGCGATTGGAACCCAAGAGGAAATGTTAAAACTATTATAAAAGTTTCATCAGAAGATAATAAGTAAAAAATAGGTAATTTAAATTTTAATAAAGAAATTTTAAGAAAGAATTTACCAATTATTAAATTAAGGCGTTGATTTTTTCCATAAATTGATTTAGAATTATAAATGTTTATTTAAAAGGATTTTAAGATGAAAGAAATTTATAGAAAGAAATCTTTAGAAAGGTTAGAGATTGCAATTATATCAAAAGAAAAAGGATTATACAATGCTTTAGTTTCTAATCTATATTTTTCTGTTTTCAATTATATGCAATCTATATTAGGAAAAGCTCCTCAAGGAAAATGGAAGCATATAAGTTTAGCCAAAGCGTTTTCTAAAAAATGTTATGAAAAAGAGATTTTAAATCCTCAAATATTAAAGGAATTTGTAGATAAGTATGAGCAATTATACGAATTTAGAGTTTTATCTGACTATAAAGCGTATATATTTACTAATGAGGATAAATTAAAAATTGATTATATTTATGAATTTTTTAAAGAGGTGATAAAAAATGGAAAAGACAATTGAATTATCTAATTACTTGAAGATTTTGGAAGAAGTAAATAATCTTCCGGAAATAGAGAGAGCTGAAATAATAGAACCTCCAGAAGATACTGAAGCTGACATTTCCTTAAGATTAAAACTTAAACCTAATGTAAACAAGTGGGATGTTCAGGAAAAAATACAAAAAATAAGATGGAAGTATAGCAAGGAATATGAACCTATAACTTTGTATCTTGAATTTTGCTAATCGGAAATTTTGAAATTTTTTAAATTTTTATGGTTGGTTTAGTTTTTGATACTTGGTAATTTGGCTTGCATCAATGATTAGCGAGAATATAACAGAAAATATATTTGCACTATTGAAGGTTTGATGCAAAATATAAAAATTTGCGTTTATTCAGTTTTAAACTGATTTTTGCTAAAAATTCTTGACAAAATTAAAATTCTTCATTATATAAATCCTTGTTTTAATCCATTTATTGATTTATAATAATATGAAAATTTATCATTGATTATGGAGGATTTGATGTATAAATTAGAAGTTGTTACACCAACAGGTCATGTATTTAGCGGAGATGTTTATCAAACTGTAATTAATACTGCCGATGGAGAGATAGGTATCCTTGAAAACCACATGCTTTTATTAACAACAATTAAACCCGGAAAACTTAGAATAGAAAAAGCAGATGGAGAAGTGATTGAGTATGCAGTAACATTTGGAACCTTAGATGTTACAGGTCAAAAAGTGATAGCCCTTGTGGAAGAATGTTATGAATTTGATAAAATCAATGTGGAACATGAAAAACAACTTTTAGAAGAAGCAAAAAATGCACTTACTTCCGGTGGTCTTTCTGAAGAAGAAACCAAAAGATATGAAAATCAAAGAGACAGAGCAGAGGCTCTTATAAATCTTTATAAACAACAATGAATTTAAAACCGGATGAAGATATATCTCCGTTTATCAGAGGAAAAATAAAAATAATCCAAAAAAAAGAAGGCTTCAGATTCGGAATAGATAGCCTTCTTCTTTCTGATTTTACGAAAATATACTCAAGAGGAAAAATTCTTGATATTGGCACCGGCTCCGGTATTATTCCTATTTTATTACATCTAAAATATCCAAATCTTGAATATTATGCAGTTGAGATACAGGAAGAACTATATGATATAGCCAAAAGGAATTTTGAGATAAATAATGTAGATGTTAAACTTTTTCTTGAAGATGTAAAAAATATAAAAAATATCTTTAAAGCTGAGCAGTTTGATTATATAATTACAAATCCACCTTATTATAAATCAGGTAAATCAAAAAATATACAAATAGAGATAGCAAAAATAGAAAAAAAAGCAACAATCAAAGATTTTATAGAAGCAAGCAGTTATCTTTTGAAAAATAAAGGTAAATTATTTATGATTAATATTGCTGAAAGATTACCGGAAATTATTTTTTTATTAAAAAAATATAGATTAGAGCCAAAAAGATTAAAATTTATCCATCCATCTAAGGATGAAAAAGCAACCCATTTTTTAGTTCAGGCAGATAAAGCTACAAAAGAAGGTGGCTGTATTATTGAAAATCCGGTAATTATTTATGAAAATCCAAAAGTTAAAAAATATACAGAAGAAGTTTGGAATTTATTAGAAAATTATCCTTTGTGATGGTATGCAGAAATATCTGCATTTAAACCACTACAACTAATACTAATCCCTGTAGGCATAGATAATAACCTATGCAGAAACAGGTTTGCATTCTAAAAATTTTTATAATTACAATCACTCAATTTAACAAATCTTTTAATACAACTAATAAGTTTTATTGCTACTGCAATTGGCTTTTGCATTAATACTATTTATAATATATAATATAATCAAATATTTTTAAATCTCAAATTTTTGTAAAGAGGTGGGAAAATGCCAAAACTTGTTTTAGTTAGACATGGTCAATCCTTATGGAATTTACAAAACAGATTTACCGGATGGATAGATGTGCCTCTTACCGAAAAAGGAAAAGAAGAAGCTTACAAAGCAGGTGAACTTTTGAAGGATATAAGATTTAATGTTGCTTATACTTCTGCTTTGTCAAGGGCACAGGAAACACTTAAAATTATCCTTGAAGTTATCGGATTAAATATACCAGTAATAAAAGACCAAGCATTAAATGAAAGACATTATGGAGATTTACAAGGATTAAATAAAGATAGAGCAAGGGCAAAATATGGAGCAGAAATAGTTCATCTTTGGAGAAGAAGTTATGATATAGCTCCACCGGGAGGAGAATCTTTAAAGGATACTGCAAATAGAACAATACCATTCTTAGAAAGGGCTATTTTGGGAGATATAGCAGAAGGAAATGATGTTTTAGTGGTAGCCCATGGAAACTCAAACAGGTCTATTGTTATGTATCTTGAAAAATTAACTCCGGAAGAAATAATAAAAGTAGAACTTGATACCGGAACACCTATTGTTTATGAACTTGATAAAGATGGAAATATCTTATCAAAAGAAATAAGAAGGTTAGGATAATGGCATACTTAGTAGCTGCAAACTGGAAAATGAATAAAACCATCGCTCAAACTATTGATTATCTTGATATTTTCACAGAGCTTGTTAAGGATATTCAAAAAGTTGATATAATGATATCCCCATCTTTTACTGCTTTATCTTCAGCTTCTTTAAAAGTAGAAAAAACAAATATAAAACTCGGTGCTCAAAATATGTATTATGAAACGGTAGGAGCATTTACCGGTGAAATATCTCCTATAATGTTAAAAGAGCTAAATGTGGAATATGTTATCTTAGGGCATTCTGAGAGAAGGCATATTTTCGGAGAAAAAGATAATTTAATTAATAAAAAAGTCCAATCAGCATTAGAGAATGGAATTAGACCTATTTTGTGTGTAGGAGAAACCCTTGAAGAAAGGGAACTTGGAAAAACATTAAATGTTGTTGAAAAACAAATAAAATCCGGATTAGCCGGTGTATATATGGATATGCCTTTTATTGATATAGCTTATGAACCGGTTTGGGCAATAGGAACCGGTATAAATGCTACACCTGAGCAAGCAGAAGAAGTCCATAGATTTATAAGAAGCTTGATAAATGAGCTTTCAAAAGGCAACGATTCTAAAACCAGAATATTATATGGTGGAAGTGTTAATGAAAAGAATGCAAGAGAATTAATATCTCAAAAACATATAGATGGATTTTTGGTAGGAACAGCTTCCTTAGACCCAAATAGATTTTATAAAATAATCACAGAATGCTTAGAGGAGTGAAAGATGGATTTTATTTATGGAGTTTTATTGGTAGTTCTTATAATTGTATCAATTATTTTAATAGCTCTTATACTTATGCAAAAAACAAAAGGTGCAGAAATAGGGGCAGTTTTTGGCTCAGGAGCGGCAAAGGCAATACTTGGTGCATCAGCTGCTAATATAATAACAAAAATAACTTTCTGGCTTGCCGGAATATTTATGGGTTTAGTATTGCTTCTTTCTTATTTACATCATTATAAAACAAAACAAAATTCTGTAATAGAAACATTACCTACCCAAAACCAAACAGAGAAAAAATAAATTGGTAAAAAAAATAGGATTAACCGGCTCAATAGGCACAGGAAAATCTACGGTTTTAAATATATTTAAATCCCTCGGGGTAAATACAATATCAGCAGATGAGATAGTCCATAAATTATTAGAAGAAGAAAATATAAAAGAAAAAATATTAAAACATTTTGGAAAAGATATACTCCAAGAAGGAAAGATAAATAGAAAGAAATTAGCAAGTATAGTTTTTGAAAATCCGGAAAAAAGAAAGATTTTAGAATCAATTTTACATCCGTTAGTTTTTGAATATATACAAAACTGGTTTGAAAATATAAAAGATGAAAAAATAGCCATTGCAGAAGTTCCTCTTATGATAGAAACCGGTTCATACAAGCATTATGATAAAATCATAGTAGTATATGCACCAAAAGAAATACAGCTAAAAAGATGCTTAAAAAAAGGTTTAACAGAAGAAGAAGCAATCAAAAGGATAAATGCTCAAATGGATATTGAAGAAAAAATAAAATATGCAGATTATATAATAGAAAATACAAAAGATTTGGAGTATTTACAAAAACAGGTAAAAGATGTTTATCAAAAGATTTTATCTGATTGTTAATATATTGGCTTTATTTATTTTGGGATGTTCTAAGGAAAATCAGGATAAACCGGATATAATCGTTGATATAAAAGTATCCAAAAATGGTTATCAGCCATCAAATATAACATTACCTTATGGAAAGGTTGTCTTATTTAGAATTACAGCAATAGATGAAGGTATAGGAGAAGATTATACAGCCCAGTATTATGGTCATTGTTTTTATATATTGCCACCTTATGATGTAGGTGTTTATAATATCAAAAAAAATGAAACAAAAGAGCTAAAAGTTAAACTCATATATCCGGGAAATCATATATTTACTTGTCCTTACTGCTCCGGTATCTTTCCTACAAAAGGAGATTTACATATAAAATAAATTATATTGGAAGGCATATATTATTTTCAGAATCCTTTATTTGAATATTGGCTTAAAAACAAATTTTAGAGGGGATATAATAAAGTTATGAAAAGGATATTTATTGGTAGTTTTGTAAATATTGATAAAAAGATTTATTTATCTTTGAAAAAGGATTTTGGTGGTTTGATTGTTGGAAGATGGAGTCCATTGGAAAATTTACATATTACATTTAAATTTATAGGAAATATTGAAGAAGAAAAGATATTAAAAATTAGAGATTGTATCAGTCCTTTACTGGATAAAAATATAGAACTCAGTATTAGATTTAAAGGATTGGGAGTTTTTCCTACTTTAGAAAGTCCAAAAATTCTTTATATAAAAGTAGAAGACGATGATGGTGTATTGAAAAATATAAATTCTTTTATAGAAAATAGTTTAAATGAGATAGGATTTAAAAAAGAGATAAAGCCCTTTATTCCACATATTACGGTAAATAGAATAAAAGAAACAAAGCTAAACCAATTTATTGAGAAATTAAAAAAGTATCAAAATATATCTTTTGGAGCTGAAAAAAATATAAACGTTGATATTATTGAGAGTTTAACACTTCCAACCGGTGCAGTTTATAAAAAATTAGATTTTGGAGAGATAAGATGAAAGTAATAACAGATATTAAGCAGATGAAAGATACTATAAAATCTTTAAAAAAAGAAGGTAAAAGCGTAGGTTTTGTTCCTACAATGGGATATTTACATCAGGGGCATTTGTCTTTATTGGAATGCTCTAAGAAAGAAAATGATATAACTGTTTTAAGTATATTTGTAAATCCTTTACAATTTGGTAAAAATGAGGATTTAGATAGGTATCCGAGGGATTTTGAAAGAGATAAAAATATGGCAAAAGATGCAGATATTATATTTTATCCAGATTATAAAGATATGTATCCGCAAGATTTTCAAACTTATGTTGAAGTTGTAGAGCTAACTAAGGGACTTTGCGGAGCATATAGACCGGGGCATTTTAGAGGTGTAACAACCGTTGTTATGAAATTATTTAATATAGTTAATCCGGATAGGGCTTATTTTGGAAAAAAAGATTATCAGCAATATATAGTTATAAAACAGATGGTAAAAGATTTGAATATGGATATTGAAATAATAGGTTGCCCTATTGTAAGGGAAGAAGATGGTCTTGCTATGTCTTCAAGAAATAAATATCTATCAGAAGAAGAAAGAAAACAGGCAACCGGTATAAGTAAAGCTTTATTTAAAGCAAAAGAAGAGTTTGAAAAAGGAGAAAGAAATCCGGAAAAACTAAAAGAAATAGCCAAAAACGTATTATATAGCTATCCTTTAATAAATCTTCAATATTTAGAAATAGTAGATGGAGAAACATTAAAACAAAAGCAAATTGTAGAAAAAGGAGATATAATGGCTATTGCCGTATACGTAGGAAATACAAGATTAATAGATAATGTGGAGTTTTAAATGGATATAGAAAATATAATAAAATCATTATCTTATTATCTTCAAGGAAAAGAGAAAGCACTGAGGCTTTCAATTATTACATTATTATCAAAAGGGCATCTACTAATAGAAGATTTACCCGGTATAGGTAAAACAACCCTTGCAATAGCTATTGCTAAATCTTTTGGTCTTGATTTTGGAAGGATACAGGCAACCTCTGATTTATTACCATCAGATATAACAGGACTTTCTATATATAATAAAAATACCGGAGAGTTTGAATTTCATAAAGGCCCTATTTTTAATAATATAGTTTTGGTTGATGAGATAAACAGAGCTACGCCAAAAACCCAGAGTGCTTTACTTGAAGCAATGGGAGAAAAACAGGTAACCATAGAAGGAAAAAGTTATAAATTACCACAGCCATTTTTTGTTATAGCTACACAAAATCCGGTAGAACAATACGGAACATTTCCATTACCGGAAGCCCAGCTTGATAGATTTGTTATGAAAATCTCAATCGGATATCCTTCAAGAGAAGCAGAAAGGGAGATTATAAAAGGTGGAAGTAAAAGAGAAGAGTTATATAAACTAAAGCCATTTATAACAAAAGATGAGTTAATTAAAATCCAAGAAGATATAAAACAGATATATCTATCTGACAAGATAATAGATTATATTTTGGATATAGCAGAGGCAACAAGGAATAGCAAATATATATATGCTGGATTATCAACAAGAGGAGTTTTGGCAATTGTAAATACAGCAAAAGCCAATGCATATCTTAAAAAAAGAGATTATGTTATTCCGGAAGATATAAAAGAACTTTCTGAATATACAATAACCCATAGAGTTATATTTAAAGAAGAGTATGAAGCAACAAAAAAGGAGATTATAAAATCATTAATAGAAAGCATAAAAGTCCCAGCATAATAAAGCTAACCAAAGCAGGTTGGATTTATATTATAATCACAATAGTTATAGGTGTAGCCGGAGTAAATACAGGTAATAATCTTTTATATTTGATAACTTCTTCTTTTTTAAGTTTTATGTTAATAGCCGGTATTTTCGGAAAAAGAAATATAGAAAAAATAGATATACAGATGATATTTCCACAAGAGATTTATAAAAATAAAGAAACATTTATAAAAGTTAAACTATATAATGAGAAAAAATTAATGCCTGCATTTTTAATAAAGATTATACTGCCAGAATATAATATTGAAAAATTAATCCCTTTTTTTGAAAAAGAAAAAGAGATATTTATAAATATAATTCCAGAAAAAAGAGGAATAAATAAAATATCTGAGATTTATATCTCTTCTGTATTTCCTTTTAATTTTTTTATTCGGTCAAGGAAAATAGATAAAGAGTTTGAATTTATAGCTTTTCCTGAGCCAAAAAAATGTAATATTTACCAACTTGGTGGTAAAAAAGATAAAGGAGAAATAACAAATGATAGAATAGGTTTTGAAGGAGATTTTATATCTATTAAAGATTACATAGAAGGGACACCTATGAAATATATAGATTTTAAATCTACTGCTAAAACAGATAAATTAAAAGTAAAAGAGCTGTCTTCCCTTGAAAATCAACCTATTTTTATTGATTTTGATAAACTACAACTAAAAGATATGGAATATAAAATAAACTGTGTTGCTTTTATTGTTATAGAAAGTATAAAAAACAATATTCCGGTAGGAATTAAAATAAACGGCAAATCCTATAAACCGGATATATCTTATAAACATAAAATAAATATTCTTACAGAGTTGGCTTTATATGAAGAGTTATAAAGTTGAAAATATAGTAAAGGTTTTAAGTTATTTTGTAGGCTTTTTAAGTTTTACTATACTTTTTGGTAATATTTCAAATACTTATTTTTTAATATCTTTTTCTTTATTTTTAGTTTCAATATATTTTGAGTATAAAAAATATTATATAAATAGAGTTGTAATAAATATAGCCGGTATATCTGCCATTATTATAATGGCTCTTTCTATGAATTCTGAAAATGTTTTACAACCGGCTCTTGAAACATTATCTTTTTTACTTTCTATTAAATTCTTAGAAGAAAAGAAATTTAGAGATTATATGCAGATATATCTTTTATCGGTTTTAATCTTAGCTGCAAGCAGTCTAATATATTTTGGAATAATCTTTCTTGTTTATCTTTTTATTTATATATTTTTGATAAATATATCCATCGTTTTATTAACTTATCAATCACAGGATAAAGAAATACAACTTACAGAAGAAGAGATAAAAAAAATAGTTATAAAAACCTCTCTAATACCTTTATTATCAATACCACTTACAATATTCTTTTTTATAATTTTGCCAAGGTCTGAAGTTCCTATTTTTAATCTATTTGGTGGACAGGCAAAATCAAGAACCGGATTTTCGGAAGATGTAAAGCTTGGAGATGTTTCTAATATTCAAGAAGATAACACTGTAATATTTAGGGCAAGTATGGAAAAAATACCGGAAAATCAGCTTTATTGGAGAGGTATAGTTTTAACTTATTTTGATGGTATAAATTGGAAAGTTTTAGAAGGAAAAGATGAAAGCAGTAAATCATTAAAAGGAAATATTATAAAACAAACGATATATTTAGAACCTTATGAAAATAAATATCTTTTTGGCTTAGATAAACCGGTTAGAGTAATATCAAAAGAAAATATAAATAGGGAAAATTTTAGCTTTTATCTTAATCATCCTGTTTATTCTACTATTAAATACGAAGTATATTCAGTTATTACAGATATTATCCCATCAGATTATGTAAATAAAACTATATATTTACAACTTCCGAAAATTGATGAAGATATTAAAAAATTGGCAGATAAATTAAAAGGAAAAAATGATTTAGAAACTGCAAATAATATTCTTAAGTTTTTAAAATACGGGGAATATAAATATTCCTTAAAAAATCTCCCAATCTCAAAAAATCCTTTAAAAGATTTCTTAATCAGATATAAATATGGAAATTGTGAATATTTTGCATCTTCAATGGCTGTTTTACTTAGATTAAATAATGTTCCTGCAAGATTAGTAGCCGGATACAAAGGCGGTATTTATAACAATATTGGTAAATATTATATGGTAAAACAGAAAGATGCTCACGTATGGGTAGAAGCTTATATAGACAATATAGGCTGGGTAAGATATGACCCTACTTCTGCTATCTCTATATCAGATAAAATTAAAGAAAATAAAATATCTAAAATCAAGCTATTTTTTGATACGATAAATTATTATTATATTACCTTTGTTATTGGATTTGATTTTAAGAAACAGATGGCTATATTTAGGCAAATTAGCAGTATGATTAAAAAACCGGAAATCAATTTCTCTATAAATAAAAAATATATATTAGTTTTAATTTTGATACTAATCATCGGTTTTTTAGCATATAAATCTAATTTCAAATTTAAGATAAAAACAAAAGAAGAAAAAATTTTAGAGCAATTTTTAAAGAAAATGGAAAAATATGGCTATAAAAAAGATAGAAATGAAGGATTGGAAGAATTTATAAATAAAATAAATGAAAAAGAGTTAAAAGAAAGGGCGTATCTCTTTGTTAGAGCGTTTGAAAATTTATATTATAAAGATAAAAAAATCTCAAAAGAAGATGAAAAAAAATTAAAAGAGTTGATAAAAAATATTTGACATGAAAAAAATTTACATATAAATTTATTTAGGAAAATAAAATTAGGAAGGTATATAAAATGAAAATGAAAGAAAAAAAAGTTAGAAAAAATATTACGATTTCAAAAAAAGCAGAAGAAAAATTAAAAGAACTTGCAAAAATAGAAAATAAATCCCAAAGTGAGCTAATAGAAGAACTTATAGAAAATGTTTATAAAGAAATAGAAAAAAAGAAAAAATTAGAAGCTCTAAAACGAATAATTGAAAACAGAAAGTATTTTAAAGGAATAGACCCAAATCTTAGTATCCAAAAAATCAAGGAGCAAATGGGAAGTGAGCCATAAAAAAGTATTTATAGATGCCAATGTCATTTTAGACCTATTTTTAGATAACAGACCTTATAGTGAATATTCTAAAGAAGCTTTTTTCTATCTACAAAAAAATAATGTAAAACTTTTAACAAGTTGTGATTTAATAACAACGGTTTACTATGTGTTAAGAAAATACGACAAAGAAAAAGCTTTAGAAAACCTTTCATATGCTCTGGAATTATTATACTTAATACCGTTTTCAAATGATGAAACTAAAAAAGCCATAGAATTAATGCAGAAAGATAAAAATTTTAAAGATTTAGAAGATACGCTTCAATATGTTTTAGCAAGAGAAAATAAATGTGATTTGATTTTATCAAATGATGATAACTTTTATTCACCGGATATAAAAAAGATACATACAAAAGATTTTGCAGAGAAGATAATATAAAGTTATAATAATTACAAAAAAAGAAGAGGTAGGAAATGAAGGCTGATTTAGTTATAAAAAATGGATATATACTTACAATGGATGAAAATTTTACAGAATATAAAAATGGTAATATTGCAATAAAAGATGGAAAGATTTTAGATATTGGAGAGAATATAAATTATGAAGCAGATGAGATAATAGATGCCGGTGGAAATGTCGTATTACCCGGATTAATAAATACCCACACACATGCGGCTATGACTTTACTTAGAGGATATGGAAGTGATAATCCTTTAAAAGTTTGGCTTGAGCAATATATATGGCCGGTAGAAAGAAAATTTGTAAGTTATGAATTTGTAAAAGATGGAACAGATATTGCCTGTTATGAGATGCTTAGGAATGGGGTTACTACATTTGTTGATATGTATTTTTATGAAAATGCAGTAGCAGATGCAGTATTGCAAGCTAAAATGAGAGCAGTTCTTTGCACCGGTATTTTAGATTTTCCAACACCGGGAGCAAAAACACCGGATGAAGGTATAGAAAAAACAAAAGATTTTATAAAAGAATATAAAGAAAGCAGATATATTTATCCTTGTATTGGCCCTCATGCACCTTATACCTGTTCGCCACAAACTTTGCAAAAAGCTATGCAAGTAGCAGAAGATTATGATGTTTTATTTCATATCCATTTATCAGAAACGGAGCATGAAGTTCAAGATATATTAAATAGATATAATGCAACACCTGTAAAACATCTTGATAATATAGGTGTTTTAAATGATAGAGTTTTAGCAGCCCATATGGTTCATCCAACAGAAGAAGAAATCTATCTGATGGCAGAAAAAAAAGTAAAGATATCCCACTGCCCTGAAAGTAATTTAAAACTCGCTTCAGGTATAGCTCCGGTGCCTAAGATGATAGAAGCCGGAATAACTGTTTCCATAGGAACAGATGGAACTGCTTCAAATGATGACCTTGATATACTCGGAGAAATTTCAACAGCTGCAAAACTTCATAAAGGTTATAATAAAAATCCGGTTTTATTAAATGCGAAACAGGCATTATCTATGGCAACAAGAGAGGGAGCAAAAGCATTAAGATTACAAGATAAAATTGGAACCCTTGAAAAAGGTAAATATGCAGATATTATAATTATAGATATAAATCAACCTCATATACAACCTATGTTTGACCCTTATATTCAGCTTGTTTATTCTGCAAAAAGCACAGATGTGGATACTGTTATAATAGATGGGAAAATTGTTGTAAGAAATAAAGAAGTTTTAACAATAGATAAATCAGAAATTCTACAAAAAGCTAAAAAGTGGAAAGAAAAAATAATTTGTGGTAATTAAAATTTATTTAACAATTTCTAACGTTTTTTTACTTTTTTGCTTTAACTCTAAATTTTCTCGTTCCTTCTTGGAGTTTATTTGTTCTTTTTCTCTATTAATTAATTTTATGCCGGCATCTATTTCTAAAGCAGATAATATTTTAGATACTGTTTTTAGAGAGATGTTTTGACCGCTAAAAATCTTTGTAATATAAGCCGGAGAAACTCCCATTTTTTCTGCTAATTGTTTTTTATTTAATCCTTTTTCAATCATAAACTCTTTTAGATAGTAGGACAGGTCTAATAATAATCCATAATAAATACGTTCAGTATCATATTTATTTTCTTCCAACCATTCTTTCAAATTCATCTTTAATCTCTTTTTTTTCAATATTTATTTATCTTTTTGCGAATGCACCAATTTGTAAGAGAGCTTTATAAACTTTGAAGGCATAATCTTTTCTGCCGTTATATCTCCATATGGCATCCCAAGTAAGTCCGTATCTATCTACATTTTCTTTAAGAATATAAGCAGAAACATGTATATTTTTACAAGGGTCTAATAAATCTGCATAATTTAATCTAAGTCTTTTTATATTCCATATATTTATCTGTCCTATCCCAACATCAAAATTATATCCGCTATTATATAGATATTCTAAGGTTTTTACTGCTTCTTCATAATTTGAAGGATTTATAACTTTTATTGATTTTCCATTTGAGTTTATATTTATAACATAAGGTCTAAATCCGCTTTCTACTTTTGCTATTGCATAAAGTAAAGCTACCGGAATATTATATCTATTAGCTGCTGATAAAAAGCATTCATTTAATTGCATTGAATTTATGTTGGTTATATTTGTAGTATTACTATTATTTTTTGTAGAATAGTTTGTCTTTTTTACTTTTTTTCCATTCTCAGGTTTATATTCTCTTACGGTATAACAGCTTTTAGCACCTTCTTCTGTCTCTATACATACATAACCGGCAAAAGAAAAAGAAGAGATGACAAGTATGATGTTTAATATTAATAATAACCTTGCCATCTCTTTCTCCTATTTTTTACCAATCGTAATTTTTGCCGTATTTTTCCCTCATAATTTTTGCAACTTGAACCATATTTTTAAGTGCTGGTATTGTTTCTTCATATCCTCTTGTTTTTAATCCACAATCCGGATTTATCCAGATTAGATTTTTATCTATAACCTTTACAGACCTTTCGGCAATTTCAAGCATTTCTTCAACTGAAGGTATTCTTGGAGAGTGAATATCATAAACACCAAGACCTATGCCGTGGTCATAATTGAATTTTTCAAAGGCTTCTAATATTTCCCCTTTACTTCTTGATGCTTCTATTGATATAACATCTGCATCCATTGCATAAATATATTCTATAATCTCGTTAAATTCTGAGTAGCACATATGGGTATGTATCTGGGTTTCTTCCTTAACTGTATCATTTGATAATTTAAATGCTTTTACTGCCCAATCTAAATACTCTTTTTGTTTTGCTTTTTTGAGAGGTAATCCTTCTCTAAATGCCGGTTCATCTATCTGAATAATCTTAATTCCTGCTTTTTCTAAATCTAATACTTCTTCTTTTAGAGCCAATGCTATTTGATATGCTATTTCTTTCTTCGGAATATCTTTTCTGTAAAAAGACCAGTTTAGTATAGTAACCGGACCTGTTAACATTCCTTTCACAGGTTTGTTTGTTAAAGATTGGGCATAAGTAATTTCTTTTACAGTCATTGGCTCTGGTCTTGATACATCGGAATATATTATAGGTGGTCTTACACATCTTGAACCATAAGATTGAACCCATCCATTTTTTGTAAATGCAAAGCCATTCATCTTTTCTCCGAAAAACTCAACCATATCTGTTCTTTCAAACTCTCCATGCACCAATACATCAAGCTCAAGCTCTTCCTGTAATTTTATTACATATTCTATCTGTTTTTTAATAAATTCTTCATACTCTTCTTTTGTAATTCTTCCGGCTCTGTAATCTGCCCTTTTCTTTCTAACTTCTTGAGTTTGAGGAAAACTACCTATTGTTGTGGTTGGAAATCTTGGAAGACCAAGAAGCTGTATCTGTTTTTTATATCTTGTTTTGAAATCTTCTTTTCTTCCTATCTTACTTTCATCTATATTTGATATAGCTTTTCTAACTTCTTCATTTTTAAAGCTATCTCTAAGCTCTTGTAAATTTTGCTCCGGTATTTCTTTATTATTATTGATTATATCTCTTATTGTAGTTAATTCTTCAAGTCTTTCATTAGCAAAAGATAATAATTTAATGAGATTTTCTGGAAGATGTCCTTTTTCAGGCTCTAAGGATACAGGAAGATGGAATAATGGGGCTGCATTTGATATGATTAAATTATCTTCTCCTACTATATTTATAAGCTCTTTTACAAGGGATACTGCTTTTTTATAATCTGTTTTCCAAGGGTCTCTTCCGGATACAATTCCTGCAATTAAGGTTTTACCTTTTGGAAATCCATATTTTCTTATATTTTCCAGATTTTCATCATTTACAACAAAATCAAGTCCTATACCGGATACCGGAAGTTCATTTACTATTTTTTCATAGTTAGATAAAGATTCATAATATGTTTGAACATAAACTTTTAGATTTTTAATATTATGCATCACTATTTGGTAAGCTTCTATTAATGCATTTGTTTCTTCTTCTGTTAAATCTAAAACAAGTGCAGGCTCATCAAGCTGAACTTCTTTTACTCCGGCTTCTTCAAGCTCTGATAAGAGCTCATTATATATAGAAGCTATTTCAAATAAAAATGGTTTAAATTTGATACTTTCATTTGCTTTTACCATATGCATAAGTAATGAGCCTTCTTTTCTTTCATAAACTTTTCCAAGATATATATAGGTAAAAGGCCCTACAAGAACAGGTTTTGTTTCAATATTTAATTTTTCTTTTATATCTTTGTATGATTCAAGAGGTCTATTTTTTAACAATTTAAAATTGCCTGTAAGTTCAGGAACAATATAATGATAATTTGTATCAAACCATTTTGTCATTTCACAGGCTACTGCATCTTTACTGCCTCTTGCCATTGCAAAATATCTATCCAAACCATCTTCTATATTTTTAAATCTTTCAGGGATTACATTAAACATTGTTGATAAATCTAAAATAAAATCATATAAAGAAAAATCATTTGAAGGAATTATATCTATTCCGGCATTTTTTATTGTGTTTATTCTTCCAAGATTTATATTTTCTGCCTGTTTATATAATTCTTCTTTAGAAATCTCTTTTTTCCAGTAGCTTTCTACTGCTTTTTTTAGTTCTCTGTTTGGCCCTATTTTCGGATAATCAAAAACCGTTGTTTTAATTGGCATAAGTTTCCTCCTACAAAGAAATTTTGAAAAAATTATAGCATATTTTAAAAATTTAATTTTATATTGCATTTCACAATTGTTTTTTTTATATTTAAATTTATAAAAAATTTAATTACAGGAGGAATGAGAGATGGTGATTTTACAACCGGTCAATGTAGATGTTGAAACTTTGGTTCTTAGAGTATTTTTAAAATCTATTGATTTAATTGGAGGGCTTCAAAAATTAGCAGAGTATAAGACTTTAACATGGCTTCCATCTCTTGCCAGAGCTTCATTTGCAGTAGTTTTAAGAGAAGAATATCTTAAAACAGAAGAAGAGATTGCAGATTTTGTAGGTCTCACAAAACAAACAGTAAGAAATATATTAAGAGCTGACCCTAATTTAGCCATTGAAAAAATTAAAAGAATAGAAGAACTTACAGAAGAAGAAAAAAAAGAATTAAAAGTTCATACAGCAGGTGGTTTGGCTAAATTGGCTTACAAACTTGTAAAAGAAGGCCATGAAGAATCAAAACTTTTACTAGAATATGCCGGTATTGTAGCAACAGCTCTTGATATTCCTTGGGCATATCTATTATTAAAAAGAATTAAAGGAACAGATTTTCCTATTAACTCTAAGGATGATATTATTCAAAAGGTTGCAGATATCAAAATAAAAGGTAGAGATGCATCAGAAGTTTTAGCAGAGATAGAATATCCTGTTAAAAACCCTGCAGAGCTTTTACATAAAATAAAAGAAAATTTAAAAATGCACGGGGTAGAGTAAGATGGATGAGTTTGAAAAAACTGAAGGATATGAAAAACCAAAGGTTATAGAAGAAGGTATTTGGGTAGCAGGAGAGGCTTTAAAAAAAGCTCCAAAACTTTATGGAGTTCCTACTGGTATAGAAGGATTAGATAATCTTTTTTTCTCTGCTGAAATAAAGGATGGAAAAGTTATAAAAAAATCTCTCGGCGGAATTCCTGCCTATTCTGTAACTAATATAACCGGTGTATCTGACACCGGTAAATCCCTTATGGTTGAGCAATATGCAGTAACACAAGCTTCAAGAGGTGAAGCAGTAGCATTTATAACAGTAGAATCTCCGGCTCCATTTGTTACTGTTGGTTTAAGGGAAAGGGCTACAGCAATGGGAATAAATTTTGAAGAGATTGAAAATAAAATTATCTTAATAGATGCCGCTTCCCATACTTCTTTAAGGGAAAATATACCTAATTTACTTGCTACCCTTGCTTTTGCCATAAAAAATTATAAAGTAAAACATACACTAATAGATTCTGTAACAGGTTTATATGAATCAAAAGAGATGATGGCAAGAACAGTTGTAAGGCAGTTATTTAACTTTATGAAAAAATGGTATCAAACTGCTTTATTTGTTTCCCAGAAAAGAAGCGGACATGAAGAATTAACAGCAGAGGCAGCCGGTGGATATGCCATAAGCCATATAGTAGATTGTTCTATGGTATTGGCAAAAGAGCTAATATTAACACCTACCCAATCTAAACTTTACAAAAAGCCAATCGGAGAGATAGTTAGATTATTCAGAATAGATGGTTGCAGAATGTGCGGACATGATACAAGAACAAGATTTATGGAGATAACAGAACTTGGTCTTGTTAAGATAGGTGAACCTTTAACCGGTGGTTAAAAATGGTTAAATCCTTTCTTGGGAAGTTTGGTGTTATCTAAATAAACACCGCTTCCTTCTTCTATATATCCTATTTTAAGCATATTATTTAACTCTTTATCTGATGTTAAAACTATTTGGTAATCTTCCCCGCCATAAAGTATATAATCATAAATATCCTTATTGTATTTATTACAAAATTCAAGAAGAGATTGGTCTATCGGTAATTTATCTTTTTGCAAAACTATTTTTACATTACTTTTTTCGGAAATATGGTATAAATCTTGCACAAGTCCATCGCTAATATCTATACAGCTATTGGCATATTTTAAAATTGTATCTTTTAAATCTATCCTTGCTACCGGTTTATAATGGTTTAAAATCAGTTTTTCTTCAAAATCTTCTTTAATATCTTGTTTATTTAATATAAGCTCTAAACCTGCCCTTGATAATCCAACAGGTGCAGATAAATAAACAAAATCACCAACTTTTGCAGTATCCCTTCCGACAAATCTTTCCGTTTCTCCTACAAAAAACATATCAAAAGCAAGCTTATCTGAAGAAGAGATATTTCCACCAATTACGGAAAATTTATAATAATCTATTGCTTCTTTTATTCCTTTATAAACGGCTTCTATAAATGATAAATCTGTATCTTTTGATGCTGTAAATGATATTAAACTCCATCTTGGAACGCCACCACAGGCTACTATATCGCTAACGTTTGTTGTTGCAAGCTTCCAACCAAGATATTCCGGATTTATTTTATCTTTAATAAAATGGGTATTTTCTACCTGAATATCAACAGTAAATAATATTAGCTTCCCGTTAATATTAACACAGGCAGTATCATCTCCTATTCCTACAATAACATCTTTATCATCTGTCTTTATAATAGAAGATAACCTATCTATTAATCCAAACTCTCCAATATCTCCAATCTTCAAATCTAAACTCCTAAATCTAAATTTAACTTATCTGCAATATATTTAATTAATCTTCCATGTCTTAAACCATATTCACTGATTTTTATTTTATCTGCATTAAATATCTGCATTGCTGTATGGAATATAACTATTCCGGATATTATTGCTTCTGCTCTTTTATCTTCTATCATTGGAATAGCTTTTCTTTCTTGGATTGTCATTTTTGATAATTTATTAAGCCATCTGTCTATTGCTTCAAATGTAAGTATCTGGTTATGAATTTTGGAAGAATCATAAGGATATATATGTTTTTCAAGAGCCATAACTGTTGTTATAGTTCCACCAAGCCCTATTATTTCTTTTGTATCCTTCATATCTTGGTATGCTATTTTTATTTGTTCTTTGAGATATTTTCTCATTTGGTTTATTTCTTCTTCTTTTGGTGGGTCTGATTTTATATATTTTTCCGTTAGATTAACTATTCCAAAAGGAAAAGATATTGCTTTTATTAGTTTATATTTTTCATCTTCTTTTTTACCATAGGCAAATTCTGTGCTTCCGCCCCCTTGGTCTATTACTACGAAAGAGCTTTCAGGCATAACCCCATAGGCCGTGGCCAAAAATGATAATTTTGCTTCTTCTTCACCGGATATTACGGATACATCTATTCCAAGAGATTTTACTTTAAGTAAAAATTCTGAAGCATTTTTTGCTATTCTGCAAGCTTGGGTTGCAGAGGCTATTATATTTTCTACTTTATACTCTTTGGCCATCATAACATACTCTTTTAAAACTGTAAGTGTTTCAAGCATTGATTCTTGCTGGATATATCCGGTTTCCTGAACTTTTTTTCCAAGAGATGTTATTTTTCCAAGAGATAAAATATCTTTTATTGTTTTTATACTTTCTTCTAAGGTTTCTTTAAGCTGGTAAGATGCTATAAGCATTCTGGTTGAATATGTTCCTATATCTATAACTGCTACTTTATTCATTTTTACCTCTTTATGCCGGAATTTGCTGTGTTAAACAATGAAAAGTTCCAAGTCCTACTACTATATCATTTGCTTCTATACCAATAACTTTCCTATCTTTAAATATTGATTGAAGGGTTTGTAAAGCTATTTTATCTTGCTGGCAATTAAATATAGGCACAATAACTGCATAATTTGATATATAAAAATTTGCATAGCTTGCCGGAAGCCTATCTCCTTTATAATAAACCGGCTCTGGCATAGGTAATGTTATTATATTTTTTATTTCTTTGAAAGATTTTAATCTTTGCAGATTTTCTTTAAGTGGCTCATAATTTTCATCATTTTTATTTTCTTCTACTATGGTTATTACTGTGTCTTTATCTACAAATCTTGTAATATCATCAACATGTCCGTCTGTATCGTCGCCTACAATACCATCTTTTAGCCATAAAATCTTTTCTACACCTAAATATTTTTTAAGATTTTGCTCTATCTCTTCTTTTGATAAATTAGGATTTCTGTTTGGATTTAAAAGACAGCTTTCTGTTGTAAGAAGTAATCCTTCTCCATTTACATCTATTGAGCCACCTTCTAAAACCATATCTATTTTTATGGAAGGTATTTTTAGATATTCTGCCATTTTTTGAGGTATTTGGTCATCTAAATCATGGGGATATTTATTTCCCCAAGCATTAAATTTAAAATCAAGGGCAATAAGATTATTATTTTCATCTTTTACAAAGATTGCTCCGTGGTCTCTACACCATGCATCATTTGTAGGAAATTTATGTATAAATATTTTATTTTTATCTAAATCCGGATATTTTTGTAATCTTCTTTTTAAATCATTTTCCATCTCTTCATCATTAACATTTATATGAACTTCTTCTCCTTTTGATACCCAATAAATCATTTCTACATATTTTTCTCTTACATTATCTATTTTTTCAAAAAATGTATCCGGATTATGAGGATAAGAAAGCCAAGTTCCTCTATGTTTTTCCCATTCTGCCGGCATTCTAAGCATATTTTCTCCTTTTAATCTATAAATCTTTTTGTTATATCTTGATAGCTATCTATTCTTCTATCTCTAAAAAATGGCCATACCGTTCTTACTTCTTCTATCATATCTAAATCTACCGGAACAACTAATATCTCTTCTTTGTCTTCCGATGCTTTTTTTATAATTTCTCCGTAAGGGTTTGCAACAAAGCTCTGTCCCCAAAATTGTATTCCTTCATTTTTATCCGGTGATTCCTCAAATCCTGTTCTATTTACTGCCACAACATAAACACCATTTGCTACTGCATGCCCTTTCTGGACTGTTTCCCAAGCATTATACTGGGATTTTCCAAACTGCTCTTTTTCTGAAGGTAGCCATCCTATTGCAGTTGGGTAAAAAATTATTTTAGCTCCTGATAAAGCCGTTAATCTTGCTGCTTCCGGATACCATTGGTCCCAGCAAATCAAAACTCCAATATCTGCATATTTTGTTTTAAATGTTTTATATCCTAAATCTCCCGGTGTAAAATAAAATTTTTCATAAAAATGTGGGTCATCCGGAATATGCATTTTTCTGTATTTCCCGAGATATTCTCCATCTGCATCAATAACCACTGCTGTATTATGATAAATTCCGGCTGTTCTTTTTTCAAATAATGAAGCAATTATTACCACTTTATATTGTTTTGCAATCTCTGATAATATTTTTATTGTTTGATTTTCAGGATTTATTTCTTCTGCCAATTTAAAATTTTCCCAATCTTCTGTTTGGCAAAAATATAAAGATTTAAAAAGTTCTTGGGTGCATATTATATTTGCACCATCTTTCGCTGCTTTTATTATATATTCAACAGTTTTTTCAAAATTTTCTTTTGTATTGCTACTATTTTTTGTCTGTATCAATCCTACATTTACCAATTTTAAACTCCTTCAAGGATTTTTATATAAACTTTTCTTGTTCTTCCACCATCAAACTCTGCAAAAAATATACCCTGCCATCTTCCAAGGGTTAATTTTCCATCTTTTATAGGTATAGCTACATTATTTCCGGTTAAAACCGATTTAATATGTGCTGCAGCATTACCTTCTATATGTTTATATCCATTTATCCATGGAATCAATTTTTCAAGGGTATTTTTTATATCAGTAGCAACATCTTCATCAGCATTTTCATTTATAAAAACTCCGGCTGTCGTATGAGGCACATATATAAAACAAACACCATCTTTTACCTTACTTTTTTCTACAATATCTTTTACCGGCTCTGTAATCTCAACAAACTCAGTTCTTTGAGCTGTTATAACTTTAATCTCTGCAAACATCTTATCTCCCTGTGTGCTTTTGCTATAATTAATTTTATCATAATAAAATCAATAAAATGGATGGAATAAAAGATAAATTACCTGTTTATTTATGGATTAAATGATAAATTTTATATCAGAATAAGCTCCATTTTTAAATCTTCTTATTTCCCTGTTTAATTTGCCTAAAATCTTTGAAAATCTTGGGTCAACTTTTGCTTTTAAAATAAAAATTTTCTTTTTTCTAAATGTATCCGGTTCTAAATACCAAACTAAAATGGAATGAGTTCCCCACATTTTTTTAACAATTTCAACTACTTCGTTATTATAAATATTATTATCAAGCAAATTTTTATTAATGTATACCGTTTCCTCTATTAAAAGAATATTATTCCCATCTAACTTTAAAATATCACAATGGCTAATAGTATCTATTCTGAAAAATTCTTGAAAAATTTTACTTATTTCTTCAAAAGAAAACTCATTCATATCCAAATCCTTCTTTTAATATGTTTAGATAAACTTCTGTTAAAGGTGAATTATCTATAAGATTATCCTTATCAGCTTCATAGCAACTATAGACAGCTCCATCTTCTTTTAAAACTCCTTCCCAAACATCAATTTTAAAATTGTTTTTAGAGATAAGTTTGTTAAAACTTTCTATTAAATAGTCTGAATGAGTCGCTATAAATAATTTTCTTCCTTTAGACAGTTTATATAAAAACTCAGCCAATTTGTCTATATAAATCGGGTGAAGGTTTACTTCTGGTTCATCAATGAATAATATATTTCCCATAAGATTGTATTTTAAAATCAAATAATACAAGCTTAAAGCTTTTAAACCTGAAGCTGTTTTTTCAATTCCATATTTTTTACCTTTTTCCTGTATATATATTCTTTCATCCTGTATGTAAAATTTTGAGTTAAAAAGTTTTTCAAATAAATTTAAAAGTTCTTGATTTTCTTTCTCTATATTAGTTTCTACCTTTTCAGAAGAAATTATAAATAAATCTGAAAGTAAATCGGTTATAGCCTCTGAAATCAGTTTCCAGTGAGGATAGTATTTTTTTAAAGAGTATATACCTTTATAGTAATCTCCCAATCCGGATAGTTGCATATATAAAGGGCTTATTTGTAAAAATTCAAAAAATTTAAAATCTTCGATACTAAATTCTTGTAATTTGAAAGGTTCTCCAAAAAAAGAGATGGTTGTATATTGAGAATTTAATTCTATGTTATATGTTTTTTTGTCCCAAGCTTTAAGTTCATCTATATTTTTTAATAAAAATACATCTTTTATTTTTCTTTTTAATATATTCTCAAAATCTTTATTATTTTTTTCTAAATTTTCTTTAGAAATCTTCCAATAGCTCCAAAAAATAGAATAAAGTAAAAGCATTATTTGTGTTTTACCGGCTCTGTTTGGTGCAATTAAAATGGTTATATTATTTTTACTTCTTAAATCTGCCTCTCTTATTGATAAAAAGTTTTTTAGTTTAAGCTTTAAATCTAACATAACACTCCTTGCATGCTTAATATAAAACTGCTATAATAAATTTTATCATAATAAAATTAAGGAGTAGTTGTATTGGAAGATGTAGAAGGAAGTTATATATTAATCTCAATTCTTTTACTTTCAATTTTACCTATCACTCTATCTTTTAAACCTAAATTATCTTTTTTAGCTTCGGCGATATCCGGATTAACTATTATTGTTTTATCTATTTTATCCTTTAATAAAGAAATTATTTTAAATATTCCTTCTTCAATTGATTATTTAACATTTTCATTTAGATTGGATAACCTTTCTGCTTTTTTTGTTAGTGTAGTATCATTAATATCTTTTGCAACATCTATCTATTCTATAAATTATGTAGAAGAATTTAAAAATAAAAGTTTGCTTGCATTTTTATATAACTTTTTTATTTCTTCAATTGTGTTTGTTATTTTGTCTTCCAATGCTTTTTCATTTTTGATATTTTGGGAGATAATGTCTGTTATATCTTATTTTTTGGTTATATTTAATTATAAAGATGAAGAAAATAAAAATGCCGGTATTTATTATATCTTTATGACTCACTTTGGAACCGGTTTTATAATTCTTGCTTTTATCTTTATGTTTCTATCTACAAATAGTTTAGATTTTACAGTTTGGGCAAAAAGTAATCTTGATGAAAATACAAAAATTCTTGTATTTATCCTTAGTTTGATAGGTTTTGGAACAAAGGCTGGAATATTTCCTCTGCATATTTGGCTTCCAAAAGCTCATCCGGTTGCTCCTTCCAATGTTTCTGCGATTATGTCAGGTGTTATGATAAAAATAGCAGTTTATATGCTTGTTAGATTTTATTTTGAATTTTTAAAAGATTATTCTTTTTATCTTGGCATTATTGTGCTTGCTATTGGTGCTTTATCTGCTATTTATGGCATTATGTATGCATATATCAATAATGATATAAAAAGAATGCTTGCATACTCTTCTATGGAGAATATAGGTATTATCTTTATTGGAATGGGTCTTTCTATAATGTTTTTATCACAGGGCAATTTTCTATTAGCCGGAATATCTTTTATAGCATTTTTGTATCATACTTTAAATCATGCAGTATTTAAATCTTTGTTATTTATGAGTGCAGGAACAATTTTATTTAATACCCATAAAAAAAATATAGAAGAACTCGGTGGTCTTGTTAAATTTATGCCTAAAACTGCTGTTATTACATTAATAGGTATTTTAGGTATTATTGCATTACCACCTTTTAATGGATTTGTAAGTGAATGGTTAATTTATCAATCTTTATTGTTTAGTAATAATATTGATAATGATGTTATTCAGATTTTTACTCCTATATTTGCTTCTTTGCTTGCATTGACCGGAGCTTTTGCTCTTGGCACATTTAGTAAAATGTTTGGTTTAACATTTCTTGGTAAACCAAGAACAGAATATCATGCAAAAGAATCAAAAATATTTATGCTTACTGGTATGTTTTTATTGTCTATTTTAGTTGTAATTCTTGGTATTTTCCCTATGATTCCGATTTACATCATAGATGATATTTTTAAAAATTTTACCCAAATACCAATTTTTAATATTATTAGTTATAAATACGGATTTATAATAGTTCCTGTTGATTATGAATTTGGAAGATTATCTCCTATGGGTTTATTTTTGGCAGGAGTTGTTGCTTTTATTATAGTTTATCTATCTATCAGATTGGTTTCTAATGCAAAAACAAGATATTATGAAACATGGGCTTGTGGCTTAACGGAAGATAATCTAACAAATAAAGCCCAATATTCTGCAACCGGATTTTCTGCAGCACTTAGGAGAATTTTCTCTTTTGTTTATGGTTATAAAGAAGAGTTAAAACAATCTTCCGGAAAATTAAAATATTTTTATCCGGAAAAAAGATATATCCTGCAGATTTATGATGTTATAGAAAAGATATATAATCAAATTTTAAATGTGTTTATCAACATATTCTTAAAAGTTAGATATTATTTTCAAGCTGGAATTATTCATGTATATATAGCATACATCGTTATAACATTAATCGGGCTTCTTATTTTTGTTTTATGGTTTTAGGGGTGTAAAGATGGAAAATATCTTAATTGGAATTTTTCAGCTTATAGTTATTGTGGTTGTTGCTCCTTTTCTTAAGGCTTTTATTCATAAGATAAAGGCTATACTCAGAGGACAGAAAGGGCATTCTCTTTTTCAACCGTATAGAGATATATATAAATTATTGCAAAAAGAGGCTGTAATATCTAAGGATGCTTCTTTTATTTCAAGGACTGCACCATATATGATTTTTCTTTCTACAATCTGGGCTGTATTGTTTTTACCGGTTATCAATAGTTATACATTGCTTAGTTTTACCGGAGATATTATAGCAGTTGTTTATATCTTAGCTTTTGGAACATTTTTTTTTGTTTTGTATGGTATGGATCAGGCTTCTGCATTCGGTGGACTTGGTAGTAGTAGAGAAATAACAATATCTTCTTTGGCTGAACCGGCTTTGATGTTAATTATATTTACATTTGCCATTCAAACAGGAAGCACGAATATTAGCGAGATTTTTAGCAAAATACATCAAACCGGAATAGCAACATTTCCTGTGTCTTATATATTTGCATTGATGGCTCTTTTTATTATTGCCCTTGCAGAAAATGGAAGAATTCCGATAGATAATCCGGAAACCCATCTTGAATTAACTATGGTGCATGAGGCTATGATTTTAGAAGCTTCCGGAAGACATCTTGCCCTGATAGAGATGGCTTCATATATAAAACTTGCCGTTTTTATTACAATTGCTTCAAATATTTTTATACCTATTGGATTTTATAATGAGGCTACAATTACTGCTATATTGATTGGTGTAATTTTTTATATTATAAAACTTTTAATATTTGCAATTCCTATTGCTGTTGTTGAGATGAGTATTGCTAAATTTAGATTTTTCAGAGTTCCGGAAATTATTATGCTTGGATTTGTGTTATCTGTTATTTCCTTGATACTCCATTATTTGTGAGGGAGATTATGAATATTACTACTTTTATTGAACTGCTTGGTAGTTTGGTTTTATTTTTTGCAATTTTTCAGGTAGCAACAGATAGATTAAATCTATCTGTAAAAATATACAGGGTTCAATCATTTTTCTTAGCATTTTCTATATTAAGCATAGGTATATATAGCAATTATATAGATTTGTATATTACTGCTTTTCTTACATTTCTGATAAAAGTAATAGCAATACCTTATTTTTTAAATAAAGTTATGGAAAAAGTTAAAATAGAAAGAGAAAGCAAACCATTTATAAATATTACAAACTCGCTTATAATTACAGCTTTTATCGTCATATTTTCTTTTTTTATTACAAGAAAAGTGCAGATAGTTGGAGAAATTATAGCAAAAAATATTTTTGATATTTCAATTGCAATTATTCTTGTCGGTGCTTTTATAATGATAACAAGGAAAAAGGCATTAAATCAGATTATAGGTTTTTTAACTATTGAAAACGGTATAATGCTTGCAGGGACTTCTATAACAAAAGGAATGCCACTTATAGTAGAAATAGGTATATTTTTTGATGTATTTGTAGGGGCTTTAATGTCCGGAATACTTATATATCAGATTAGAGGAACCATAGAATCCATAGATACAACAAAATTATCTAATTTAAGGGAGTAAAATGATAGAGATTTTGTTATTACAGCTTGTATGGAGTATTGTTTCTTATTTTGTATCTGTTAGGACTGCTATGCGAATGCAGATAGTTATATCTTCTTTAAATCTATTGATAGGTTTATCTTTAATTTATAGGTTGATAGAGTTATTAAAATATTCCAATGGATATAAAGCAATTTATGAGTTATCCGGATTTTTATTTTTAGATGCTTTAAATGCAGTTATTTTTATTGTTATTCTTATACTTGCTTTACTTTCTTCTATTTATTCTATTGGATATATGAGTAAAGAGATAAATGCCGGCTTACCGGAGAAAAAGGTAAATGAATTTTATTTTTGGATGAATTTATTTATTTTTGCAATGTTTATTGTGGCTTTATCAAATAATTTTGGAATATTATGGATAGCAATAGAAGGCACAACCCTTGCAACTGCATTTTTAATATCTTTTTATAGAAATAAAGAAGCAGTAGAAGCCGGATGGAAATATATTATTCTATGTTCCATAGGAATATCTTTTGCTTTATTTGGAATTATAGTTATATATTTTGCTTCATTTCATTTGCTCGGTGAAGGTATTCAGGCATTGCAAATATCAAATATATTTGATGTAGCAGATAAATTTGATAAAAGATTATTAACAATAGCTTTTATATTTATTGTTGTTGGTTTTGGAACAAAAGTAGGATTTGCTCCTTTACATTTTTGGCTTCCGGATGCCCACTCCCAAGCTCCTACACCTATTAGTGCTCTAATGTCCGGTGTTTTATTAAATTGTGCATTTTATGCTATTTTGAGAGTAGATTCTTTTATGAATAAAGCATCTATTGGATATTTATCTTCTAACTTTCTTTTGTTTTTCGGATTATTTACAGTTTTTGTGGCAATGATGTTTATAATAAGACAGGTAGATTATAAAAGATTACTTGCTTATTCTTCTATGGAGCATATGGGTATTATAGCTATTGCTTTTGGAATAAATACAAAATTATCAATTTTTGCAGGTATATTACATACTTTAAGCCATGCATTTATTAAAGGTTCTATATTTTATTCTGTTGGCTCTATATTAGTAAATTACCATACAAAAGAGATTTTTAATATTAAAGGATTATTTGGTAAAATGCCAATTACAGCATCTATTTTGTTATTATCTGTATTAGCAATTACCGGAATGCCACCATTTAGTTTATTTATAACAGAGTTTTTAATAACCCTTGAAGCTATTAGAAATAATTTTATCTGGCAGGCAGTATTGTTATTATCATTATTAGTGGCTATTTTCGGTGGCTTTATATATCATTTTTCCCAAATGTTAATGGGTGAAGATGAAAGCAATCATAAAAAAGAAGAGAATTTATATTTAATAATTCCATCTATTATAGGTTTGCTTATTGCAGTTATATTTACATTTTATATACCGAAAAGTTTAAATATCTTAATTAAAAATATCAACTTTATAATCGGAGTTAAAGCATGAGTATTGAGGAAGTTAAAGAACTTTTAGCTCCAGTTCTTGATAAAATTACAGATTTTTCTTTAAATAGTGAGAATGAAGTTGTAATTCATCTTATAGATTTTAATCTTGCTCTTGTTTCTCAATATCTTTTTAAAGATTTAGATTGTGAAGTTGCAACAGTGGTAGCAACAGATGATAGAGAAAAAGAAGGCTGTTTTACAATTAGATATGTTTATTCTTATCATAAGAAAAATGTATTTTTTATTATTGAGATAAAAGTTAAGGAAAGATTTAACTCCCTTGCAAATATAATCCCTGCACTTAACTGGTATGAAAGGGAAATAAATGATATGTTTGGTATAACTCCTTTAAATCATCCGGATTTAAGACCACTTATTTTATTTCCTGAAAATTTTCCACAAAATGTCCATCCATTAAGAAAAGATTTTCCTTATAATACAAAGTTAGAGTTTAAAAAATATGGAAAGTATGAGTATAAAGAAGTGAAGGGAGAAGGTGTATTTAATATATTGGTAGGGCCTATACATGCAGGTATTATAGAGCCGGGACATTTTAGATTTTCATTAGCAGGAGAGCATATTTTACAACTTGAAATAAGATTATTTTTTAAACATAGAGGTATAGAAAAATTAGCAGAAGGGAAAAAACCGGAAGAACTTTTAAATTTTACAGATAAAATATCCGGAGACCATTCTTTTGCCCATACATTAGCTTATATTCAGGCAATAGAAAAATTATCTGATACCAAAATACCGGAAAGGGCAAAATACCTCAGGGTTTTATTTGCAGAACTTGAGAGATTGATGTGTAATATAAATGATTTTGGTTGGTTATTTCAAGATGTTGCCTATACCTTTGGTGCAATGAATATGTTTGCATTAAAAGAAGATATTATGCGATTAAATAAAAGATTATCCGGAAGCAGATTTAATAAAGGAGTGTTATCTTTTGGTGGTGTAAATGTAGATTTAAATGATGAAAAAATAAAAGATATAATAGAAACCGTAGATAAAGTATATATAAAATATGAAGAATTTAAAAAGATATTATTCAGCTCAGCTTCAATACTTGATAGGCTGGAAACAACAGGAAGAATAAGATATGAAACAATAAAAGATTTATCAGCAGTTGGATATACGGCAAGGGCTTCCGGATTATATTCAGATATAAGAAAAGAGCATCCTTATCTTATATATGATAGATTAACTTTTGAAAGCAAAATTTTTGAAGAAGGAGATGTTTTAGCCCGTTTAAAATGTAGATTAAGCGATATTGAAGATAGTATCTCCATAATAAAGCAAGTATTGGCAGATTTACCGGAAGGCGATATAAAAACAAATTTAAATGAAATAAAGAAAAATAGCTGGACTCTTGGATATGCAGAAAGCCAAAGAGGAAATATTATACATTTTGTAAAAATAGATGAGGAAGGTAAAATTGAAAGATGGAAAATAAGAGACCCATCTTTTAATAACTGGCAAACTATCCAATTTGCAGTGCTTGGAGATATAGTTGCAGACTTTCCAATAGTAAATAAAAGTTTAAATCTAAGTTATGCAGGAAATGATTTGTGAGGTAGTAAAATGTTTAAATTAGTAAAATATCTTTTTAAAGAAGGAATAAAAGCAGAAGATATAGAAATAAGAGATGAAAATGTTGAGATACTTGGTAAAGAATTAAAAGAAATTATTGATAAATATTTTGATGGTAGTTTTGCAATAAGAGAAGTAGATAGTGGCTCCTGTAATGCCTGCGAATATGAAATATCTGCTTTAACAAATCCTTATTATGATATTGAAAGATTTGGAATAAAATTTGTTGCTTCTCCAAAACATGCAGATGCAATTATGATAACCGGCTGTTTAACAAGAAATATGTATGAGGCAGTTTTAAAAGCATACGAAAATGTTCCATCTCCAAAATTTGTTATAGCAGTAGGTGATTGTGTAATAGATGGTGGCATTTTTAAGGGAAGTTATGCAATAATGGATGGAATAAAAGATAAATTACCTGTTGATTTATGGATTAAAGGATGTCCACCGGAACCAATAGATATTATCTCCGGCTTACTGATTTTATTAAAAGGAAAAGTTAATGGATAACTTTTTCTAAAATATTTATTAATTTCCTGACTGCAATGCCTCTATGGGATATTTTATTTTTTTCTTCCGGTGAAAGTTGAGCCATTGTTTTATCATATCCTTGTGGTATAAAGATAGGGTCATATCCAAAGCCACCTTCTCCGATTGGCTTTTCTGCTATCTTTCCATAACAAAATCCTTCTGTCCATATTCCAAAATCTTCCGGATTATAAAACACAACAACACTCACATATCTCGCATCTCTGTTTTCTTTGCCTTGTAATAATCTAAGTAATTTTTTTATATTAGCTTTATCTTTATTTTCCGTAATATCTTCCTTACCGCCAAAATCTATCTCATAAAATCTTGCAGAATAAACTCCGGGATAACCATTTAGCTCCTGAACTTCCAATCCGGCATCTTCTGCTATAACCGGCATATTATAAAATTTTGCATACTCTTTTGCTTTTTTTATAGCATTTTCTAAAAAAGTTTCCTTATCTTCCTCTACTTCAATTTTATTTTCCATATCTTCAAGGGATAAAACTTCAATATTTAAACCGGATAATAAATCCCTGAACTCTCTCAACTTTCCTTTGTTAGTAGTTGCAATTAATATTCTTTTCATCACTGCTCCTTTTTAAAATGACATTTTTTTAATCTAAATTAAAATTTAAACTATTTTATATAAATTTAGCATAATTTATTTTATAATATAAAAAATTTTTTGAGGTTAAGTTTAGTGGGAAAAACAGCAGTTGTGCTTTTAAATATGGGAGGACCTGATAGCTTAGATGCAATACAGCCTTTTTTGTATAATCTGTTTTCAGACCATGATATTATCCGGATACCAAAAATTATACAAAAACCGGTAGCATGGATTATCTCTAAAACAAGAGCAAAAAAAACAAAGATATATTATGAAATAATGGGTGGAAAATCTCCCCAAAGAGAACAGACAGAGGAGCAGGCAAAAGCTTTGCAAGAAGCTCTCGGAGAAAATTATAAAGTTGTAGTGGCTATGAGATATTGGCATCCATTTACAGAAGAAGCATTATCACAGCTAAAAAATGAAAATATAAAAAAAATTATACTTCTTCCTCTTTATCCACAATATAGCAGAACTACCACCGGCTCATCTTTTAATGAGTTTGACAGGGTATATAGAAAAATCTTTAAAAAAGGTAAAAATTTTGTTTTAACAACATTGCAAGGACAGGAAAAACCATATTTTTATCCATCAGATACTAAGATAAAAAAGATAAATTGTTATTTTAATCATCCAACATATATAAAAGCAATGGTAGAAAACATAAAAGAAAATTTACCGGAGTATAAAGATTATTACTTTTTATTTTCAGCCCATAGTCTGCCGGTAAAAATTATACAGGAAGGAGACCCTTATCAAAAACAAGTAGAAGAAACAGTTAGGCTTATAATGGAGCATTTTCCGGAAAACAAATACTCTCTTGCATATCAAAGTAAAGTTGGACCGGTTAAATGGCTTGAACCATTTACAGATGAGGAGATACAAAGGCTTGCAAAAGAAGGAATAAAAAAGCTTGCAGTTATACCGGTTGCATTTGTTTCAGAACATTCAGAAACCCTTTATGAACTTGATTATCAATATGGAAATCTTGCAAAAGAAGTAGGTATTGAAGATTATAAAAGAATACCTACATTAAAAACCCATCCAATTTTTATACAGGCATTGAAAGAGCTTATATTGGAGACAGAAAAATGTTATTAGATAAGGGATTACTAATAATTGGCGATAGCCGTAAGATGATAGAAATTGAAGACGAATCTATAGATGTTATTATTACTTCACCACCATATTGGCATATAAAAGATTATGGAGTAGATAAACAAATAGGCTACGGACAAACTTTACACGGATATTTGAAGGATTTATATAGTGTCTGGAAAGAGTGTTATAGAGTTTTAAAACCGGGAAAAAGATTATGTATTAATATTGGAGACCAATTTGCCCGTTCTGTCGTTTATGGTAGATATAAAGTAATACCTTTGCATTCGGAAATTATATCTCAATGTGAAGAGATAGGTTTTGACTATATGGGAGCTATAATTTGGCAAAAGAAAACTACAATGAATACAACCGGTGGAGCAAATATAATGGGTTCTTATCCTTATCCGCCAAATGGGATATTGGAAATAGATTATGAATATATTCTTATATTTAAAAAACCCGGTAAAACAAAAATAAAAGTTTCAAAAGAAATTAAAGAAAAATCAAAATTATCAAAAGAAGAATGGAAAGAATATTTCTCAGGACATTGGAATTTTCCGGGTGTTAAGCAGTTAGAACATGAAGCTATGTTTCCGGAAGAATTACCAAGAAGATTAATAAAAATGTTTTCTTTCGTAGGTGATAAAGTTTTAGACCCATTCGTAGGAAGCGGAACAACAATGAAAGTTGCTTTGGAATTAGAAAGAATACCGATAGGTTATGAAATTAATGAAAATTTCTTACAAATTATAAAAAATAAAGTAAATAATAATATCAAAGTTATAAAAAGAGAAAATACTCCAAATATAGAAGCTATAGACTATATTCCGAGAATTAAAGACGCAAAACCACAAATAGAACAAAGTAAATTAAAATTCGGAAAAGATCATCTTTATAAAGTAGTGGAAATAATAGATGAAGAAACTTTAAAATTAAATACAGATTTAAATGTAAAATTCTTAGGAGTAAAAATAATAGATAAAGACAAAGCCTTAGATTATTTTAAAAAGTATCTTCTAAAAAAAGAAGTTTTTTTGAAATTTGATAGTAATAATGTTATAAATCAAAATACGGTAGAAGCTTATGTATATTTAAAAAATAAAATATTTATAAATGCTTATCTTATTAAATCAGGTATTGCAAAAGCAGAAAGAATAAAAGAGCATAAATATAAGAATAAATTTATTGAAATAGAAGGAGATATTTATAATGGCAAAAGAATGGATACTTAATTCAGCAACAAGTAGATGGGGACTTAATAAAAAAAATAGTGTTGGTACGGTTTCAGAGTGGATAAGAGAATGTAGCCCAAAAAATAAAGAAGATTGGAAAGAATGTTATAAGAAAAAACTTTCAGAATTTTTAAATAATAAAGGAATAAAAATATCTCCCGATGAATATCTTGAAGAACTCGGTAAAAAGTTATATATAAAAATTACAGAGGTTATGCAATCAGAAATTAATGAGGTTAAAGAAGAAGATTGTATTGAATATATTTATAAGCTTGTAATAGATAGAACTTATGAAGGATATGACACGGAAATAAAAACAATTTACGGTCAATTAGAAAAAGAAATTGGCTTAAAAATTGAACCTGCACCTGATGAATGGGATAGGAAATATAATGTAGATTTTTTTATAAAAATAGGAGATAAATACATAGGAATACAAATAAAACCAATTACATATAAACAAATAAATCAGAATATACAAAATTTCATAGAAGAAGCCCATAAAAAGTTTCAAAAGAAATATGGTGGAAAAGTTTTTATTATATTTTCCATAAAAGAAGAAGATGGGAAGAAAAAGATTTTTAATAAAGAAGTAATAGAAGATATAAAAAAAGAAATAGAAAGATTAAAAGGAAATGAATAATGTTATTAGAATATTTTCTTCAAAAGCTAAAAGAAAGAGATTGGTTAAAGGTTATTGATGAGCCTTTGGATGTAAATTTAGAGATACCACATATAGCTTATATAGAAGTTAAAAAACAAAACTCAAAAGTATTGCTTTTTACAAATCCGGTAGATAAAAAAGAAAACATAAAATATAATATTCCGGTTTTAATGAATACATTTGCAAATTTTGAGATAACGGAATTTATATTCGGCAAACATCCGGATGAAATAGCAAAAGAAATAGAAGAAATTATTCATATAAAGCCACCGGAAGGTATATTTGAAAAACTATCTTCATTATCTAAACTTTTTAAAATAAAAAATATCTTTCCAAAAAGATTAAAAAAAGAAGGTATATGTCAAGAAATTAAATATATCGGAGAAGATGTAAATTTAGATATTATACCGATATTAAAAACTTGGGAAAAAGATGCAGATAAATTTATAACAGCAGGACAGATTTATACAAAATCCTTAGATGGAAAATTTCAAAATCTCGGGCTTTACAGAATACAAAAATTATCAAAGGATAAAGTTATAATACATTGGCAAATACATAAAGATGGTAATCATTTTTTCCATCAATATAAAAAAGCCGGTAAAAAAATGCCTGTATCAATAGCTATCGGTGGAGACCCTCTTTATTTTTGGTGTGGGCAGGCACCCCTTCCACCTAATATGTTTGAACTCCTTCTTTATGGATTTATCAGAAATGAAAATCTAAAACTTGTAAAATCCATAACAAATGATATATATATTCCTTATGATGTGGATATTGTAATAGAAGGAGAAATTGAGCCGGAAAATTTAGCACCTGAAGGACCTTTTGGAGACCATACCGGATATTATACGCCGGTGGAGCTTTTTCCGGTGCTAAATATAAAAGCAATAACAATGAAAAAAAATCCTGTATATATGGCAACAGTGGTGGGAAAACCACCCCTTGAAGATAAATATATGGGCTGGGCAACAGAAAGAATATTTTTACCACTTTTAAAAACAACATCACCGGATTTAATAGATTACCATATGCCGGAAAATGGCTGTTTTCATAATTTATTAATTGCAAAAATAAAACCCTTATATAAAGGACATGCAAAACAAATTATGCATGCATTATGGGGCGTCGGACAGATGAGCTTTTTAAGAAATGCAATCTTTGTAAATGAAGATGCTCCGGCTCTTACAGATTATCAGGCTTTAACAAAATATATATTAAACAGATTGACAGAAAAATCATTTTTAATAACAGAAGGAATTGTAGACCAGCTTGACCATTCAAGTTATGAGCCACTTGTAGGTGGAAAACTCGGAATAGATGCAACCGGAAATCCGATAAAAACCGACATTAATATCTTACCTGACAATATTCTTTTAGAAAAAGTAAAACAGATAGATAACGATATAACCAATTTAAAGCAGTTTTTTACAGATACACCAAACCCGATAACTATAATAAAAATAAATAAAACAAAACCGGTTAAAAAAATATTTGATAAATTAAAACAATTAAAACAGCATTTAAAAATAGTTATTTTTATTGATGATTATATGAATGATTTAGATAATCCTTATATGCTTGTTTGGAGAATATCTGGAAATTTTGACCCTTTATATGATGTATGGATAGAAGAGATATGGGGTATAGATGCTACTGCAAAAAATAAAGAAGATGGTTATAATAGAGAATGGCCGGAAGATTTGTTTTGTAATAAAGATATTATCCAATCTTTACGGGAAAGGAAAATAATAGATGTGGATGATGATTTTCTCAAAAAATATCAGATAATAGATTTTTAAATCAGATATAACTTTTTAATTAGCTCTTCCAATTTACCTTGATAATCTAAAATAAGTTCAACCACTTCTCTAACTGCCCCATTTCCACCTTCTTTTTTGGTTATATATATGCAATGCCTTTTTACAATATCCGGTGCAGATGGGACAGATACCGGAAAGCCTACCCTTCTCAAAATTGGTAAATCTATGTAATCATCACCTATGAATAAAATCTCTTCGTCTTTTATATTATATTTCTCTTTAAAACTGATATAAGCAGGAAGTTTTTCTTTGGCACCCTGTATAATTTCTGTTATATGTAGCTCTTTTGCTCTTCTTTCTACTGTTATAGAATTTCTTCCGGTGATGATTGCAGTATTTATTCCGGCTTGATATAAAAGATATATTCCAAGACCATCTTTTACACAGAAATTTTTCAGTTCTCTTCCTTCACTATCATAAATAATTTTCCCATCTGTTAAAACACCATCAACATCAAAAACAAACCATTTAATATTTTTTGCTTTCTCTTTCATCATACAATTATTATATAATATTTTTATGGAGTTATTGAGAAAAACTAATATAACAGATGAAAAGGAAATAAGAAAAATATTACAAAAAGAAGGGTATAAAAATATATATATCTGGGAAGATTTTGCCAGCACATTTTATAATTGGCATATCCATAATTTTGATGAAGTAAGATGGATAATAAAAGGAGAAATAATTATCGGAACAGAAGATAAAGAATATCATCTAAAAGCCGGAGATATGCTTATTGTTCCGGCTAAAAGTAGACACTGGGCTAAAACAGAAAAAGGCGTAAAATATATCTGTGCTTCTAAGGATTAGATATGTTTTTTATAAAAAAATTAATAACATTCTTTATATTGCCACCGGGATTATTTATATCTGTTTTATTGATTATTGCTTATCTTGGAAGAAAGGTTAAATCTGTATTCTATATATCCTTAGCTTCAGCAATATTACTTTATCTTATATCTATTGAACCGGTAAAAGATAAACTTTTAGAGCCGTTAGAAAGTTCTTATACTCAACTTAAGGTTGTAGATGGAGATGTTATTGTAGTTCTTGGTGGTGGAGCTTATAATACCGGTATATTAACAGAAGATTCTATGAAAAGATTGCTAACCGGATTTATTCTTCACAAAAAATTAAATAAACCAATAATACTATCAGGTGGTTCAGCAATCTCTGTATTGCCAGAAGCAGAAGTTATGAAACAGATGCTTATAGAACTTGGTGTAGATAAAAATATGATTTATACAGATAAAAATAGTAGGGATACAAATGAAAATGCCTTTTTTGTAAAAAAAATATGTGAGGAAAAAGGATTTAAAAAGATTATCTTGGTAACATCTGCATATCATATGAAAAGAGCAGTATATCTGTTTAGATTTACCGGATTAGACATAACACCATATCCTACCGATTTTAAAATGGATAAAAAATATAATATCTACAGCTACTTTCCTAAAATGAATGTAATGCAAGACTCCACAAAAGCAATTAGAGAGTATATAGGCTATATTTTTTATAAATTATCTTTAAGATAAATTATTTTTCCAACTCTTTTTATATGCTCTTTTATATTATCATCTAACAATTCATATTTAGTTATATCAAGTTTATAAGGAATATCTAAATCTTCTAACTCTGCCAATACTGATAAATACTCAGAAAAACTCATTTTTGGAGCAACTAATGCTATATCTATATCTGAGCCGGTGGTAAAATTCCCTTTTGCTCTTGAACCATAAAGTATAGCTTTTTCTATCTTAGGATATTTACTGAATATTTCTTTGAAAATCTCTAAATATTTATCTGGAATGCCAAAATTATCTTTCTTAATCATTTGCATTATATAAATACGAAAATCTTTCTAATAAATCTTCAAATAATTTAAAATAAATATTTACTATATCTTCAATTAATTCTTCAATAATATTTTCGTTATAAGTATGTGAAGTTAAATTTCTTGCTGTAATCATCTTTATCCAATTTTCACCATCTTGAATTAATCCATACTTAAAAGCTGTTTTAATAGCATCTCTGGAACCTCTTATATCTGTGATGCCTTGATATATTAAATAATCTCTTAATAAATTCCATCCAAGTTCAAATGTATATTCAAAAGATTGAATTAACCCCTGTTTTTCAAGTTCATTTAGACCGACAGATTTATATTGATTGATTGCATTTTTTAATTGATTAAAAGCTTTTTTGAAATTTTCAAATCTTTGTTTCCATCTTATATCTTCTTTCATATAATTTAACCTGAAAAGGCGGGGGTGGGAATCGAACCCACGTATAAGGGATTTGCAGTCCCCTGCCTTACCACTTGGCTACCCCGCCATAAATTCATATATATTATAGATTAGTTAGTATCAAATTGCAAATTGATTTAATCAACCATTACCTTTGTTAAAAAATCAGTAGTATATCCTTTCGGTAAATATAAATTATAAACCCTATTATCATCCGGTATTACACCTTTTAATATATGAGGATTTAAAGATTTTATCTTTTCAAATGATATATCAAGCTTTTTTGCTACTTCTTTAAGATTTAATCCTCTATCTACCTTAACTACTTCTATATCTGTATCTTTATATAGATATCCTTTCTTTTCTGCTAACTCTTTTGCTACTTCAATTAATGCAATAAATGAAGGAACATAACTTTTTGTTTGAGAAGGTAGATAATTTTTAATATCTGTATAACTTGAACCATGTAAGCTAACCTTTCTAATTATTTTATTTTCTCCACTATTATAACTTGCTATTACCAATACCCAGTCTGAAAATATTCTGTAAAGGGATTTAAGATGTTTAGCTGCTGCTATGGTTGATTTTATCGGGTCAAGTCTTTCATCTATATATTTATTAACAACAAGACCGTAATTTCTTGCAGTTTGTGGCATAAACTGCCATATTCCGGCTGCTCCTTTTGGGGATTTTGCCTGCATTATAAATTTACTTTCTACTATAGGTAAAAACATGAATTCTTGAGGAATGCCTTCTTTTTCAAATATTGCTTTTATAAATGGAATGTATGATTTACCTCTTTCTAAGGATATTTCTACTTCTTTTTTACCTCTTGTGTTGTAATATTCTTGCCATTTTTTTAGTTCTTTATCTTTAAACTCTACCTCGTTTAAAAATGATTCAAGTTCTTTGAGTTCTTTTAAAGATGATATTTTTTCTTCTACCTTTGTATTAATTTCTTTTTCTTCAATAAAATCTTTTGCAAAAATTTGTGTCGTTATTAAAATTAATGTTATTATCAATAACTTAATCCTTATCATTTTAATCCTCCTTTAAAGGTTTAACCCATTATAAACTAATTTTTTCATCTTGACAAGTTGCAAAAAAAATATTATATTATTTAAGCTGAAATTGGGCCCGTAGCTCAGTTGGTTAGAGCAGACGGCTCATAACCGTCCGGCCGGGGGTTCGAGTCCCTCCGGGCCCATCTAAATCATCTCTTAATCAATGGAGAAAAAATGAATGAAGAGTTAAAAGAGTTGCTATTATTGGAAGAAATAGAATCAAAAATTTCTCAAATTGAAAAAAAATTAACAGAAATTCCTGCACAAATAGAAAAATTAAACCAAGAAAAAGAAAATATTTTATCTAAACTTTATAATATAGACAGGGAAATTAAGAATTTAGAACTTACTAAAAAGGAAAGAGAAATAGATATTCAAACATTCCAAGAAAAAATAAAAAAAATAGAATCAATATTAGAAAAAGTTAGAACTAATGAAGAATATAAAATGTATCTTAGGGAAAAAGCTCAGGCAGAAGAAGCCATTTTGGAACTTGAAGATGAGATACTAAAAATTATGGAAGATTTAGAAAATCTAAAAAAAGAAAGAGAAATATTAGCAGTTCAGGTTGAAAAAGAAAAAGAAGAGATTGATAAAAATATAAAAGAACTTCAAGAAGAGATACCAAAATTGGAAGAAGAATTAAAAAAATTAAAAGAAGAAGAAAAATCCTTAAGAAATAGAATAGCTCCGGAAGTTTTAGCTAAATATGAAACAATTAAACAAAGAGTAAAAAATAAAAAAGTTATAGCAAAAGTGGAAAATACTACATGCACCGGTTGTTATACATTGATACCACCTAAAGTATATAGTCAATTATTAAAAGGAGAACAACTTTTAACCTGTCCTAATTGTGGTAGATATTTACATTATGAACCAGAATGATTCTTCTCTTCTTCATTTATATATTTAGAAACATCTTTATACATATTCCAGAAACCGGCTATTATTCCAAGAAAGAAAAATATTATTGTTAACCAAGGTGAAGTATTGAAAAATTTATCAAGAAAATATCCAATTAGCACTCCTACTATAATGCCGGAAACTAAATGAAGCCCAACTGAACCTATAGAAATATATTTGGTTATATTTTTTCTCATCTTAAATTTAAAACATCTAACATATCATAAAGACCTGCTTGTTTATCTTTAACCCATTTTGCTGCCTCAATTGCACCTTTTGCAAATATATCTCTTGAAGAAGCTTTATGGCTAATTTCAATTCTTTCTCCCATACCGGCAAATATTACCGTATGGTCTCCGACAACATCTCCACCTCTTAATGCAAAAACACCTATCTCTTTATTATCTCTTTCTCCGGTTATACCTTCTCTTCCATATACTACTTTTTCTATGCCGGTAGCATTTTTCAAAATTTCAACTATTTTTGTTGCTGTGCCTGATGGAGCATCTTTTTTAAATCTATGGTGCATCTCAACAACTTCTATATCATATCCTTTGTCTTTGAGAGTTTTTGCTGCCTCTTCTATTAATTTAAATAAAAGATTTACTCCTATGCTCATATTTGGAGCTAAAACAATAGGAATATCTTTACTTAACTGCTTTATTTCATCTAATTCCTTTTGACTAAATCCGGTAGTTCCTATTACTGCTGCTTTTTTATTTTTGTCAGCAGCAAGCAATCTTAAATGTCCTAATACTGCCTCTGTATTTGAAGCAAACTCTATTAAAACATCTATTAAATCTATTACTTTTGATAAATCTGAAGTGATAGGAGCATCTATATTTTTGTTTATTATTTCTCCAACTGTGCTATGGTAAACTGCACAATCAGGTCTTCCTATCCCGGCAGCTATAATAATATCTTTATCGTCAGATGCAAGTTCTGCAATTTTTCTTCCCATTCTTCCCATTATACCGGATATTCCGATATTAACCATTTTCTCCACCTTGAAAAATTATTTTTCCAAACTCATTTAAAAGTTCATTAGCTTGATTTGGCGGGACAATATTTGATTTAATGCAACTTTCTTAACTAAAAATTAAAAAAGGGGCTTTAAAGCCCCTTCTTGTAAAGAAATAAGATTGTTTACTAAATTATTTTCCAGCTGGTTGTTGTGCTGGAGCTTGCTCTTGTCCTGCTGGAGCAGCTTGTTGTTCTTGTCCAGCTGGAGCTTGTTGCTCTTGTCCTGCTGGAGCAGCTTGTTGTTCTTGACCTGCTGCTGGAGCTTGTTGCTCTTGACCTGCTGGAGCAGCTTGCTGTTCAGCTGGTTGTTGCTGTGCTGGAGCTTGTTGCTCAGCTGGAGCTGGTTGCTCAGCTGGTTGCTCTTCTTTCTTTTGGCAGCTAAATAATACTGCAGAAGATAAAACTAAAGCAGATGCTAAAACTAATTTTTTCATAAAACATACCTCCTTAAAAAAATTGATTATAATGAATTTATTATATCATAAATTTTTATTTTTTTGCCAATTTTATAACTTCTTTAACTAATTTTTCTATTCCTTCTGCTACATCTTTTATAGATTTGCCAAGCATATAAGCCGGTGTAGTAACTATTTTATGTTCTTCATCAACAACCATTTCATTTACTGGGCAGGTTAAATGTTTTGCTCCCATTGCTTCTATTGTTTTTGCTACATCTATATCTGTTCCGATTGTTACTGTTGGTTTTGCTTCTCTTAAGGCAGATGCTACAATTACCGGTGATATACATATTGCCCCTATTGGCTTTCCTGCTTTAAATAAATCTACGAGTAATCTTTTAACCTGAGGTATAACTTCTGCATCAGCTCCTTTTTCAAGGAAATTTGAAAAATTTTTTGCTACTCCGTATCCTCCCGGCATAATTAAAGCATCTATATCATCTACAGAAACTTCATCTATATCTTTTATATTTCCTCTGGCTATTCTTGCTGCCTCTATTAGCACATTTCTTTTTTCATCCATCGGCTGGCCGGTTAGATGGTTGATAACATCTTTTTGAGGTATATTTGGAGCCATACAAACAATCTCTACTCCTTCTTTATCTAAAAAGTACAATGTCAAAGTTGCCTCATGAATTTCTGCCCCATCAAAAACGCCACATCCTGCAAGTAAAACTCCTACTTTCATTTTTCTAACCTCCCACAGATTTTAAATTTTCAATAATACTAATAATTTTGTTATATTTTTCTTTTAATTCATTATATAACTCTTTTTCTTTTTCTACAACTTCAGCTGGAGCTTTTTTTATAAAGTTTTCATTTGATAATTTATTTTCTGATATTTTTATAGATTTTTCAATATCTTTTAATATTTTTTCCTGTCTTTCTATTTCTTTATTTATATCTATTATACCGGCTATATCTATATAGATTTCTGCTATTTTGGATATTGCTGTTAATGTTTTTTCCGGTTTCTCCATATCTGTTTCTATCTCTAATAGCTCAACTTTTGAAAGGTTTTCTATTACATCTTTTTCTGTCTGTATGAATTTTTTATTTTCTTCATTAGTAGGTTTTATAAAAATAGATAACTTTCTTGATGGTTCTATATTAAAATCTGCTCTTGCTGTTCTTATAGCTGTTATTACTTCTTTTAGTTCTTCTATTTTTTGTGTTTCGTATAGATAGATTAGATTTTCATCTACATCAGGGAATTTAGAAATTGCTATAAAATCATTTTCTTTATTTGGAAGATGGCTATATATCTCCTCTGTTATAAATGGCATTATAGGATGTAATAGTTTTAATGATTCTCTTAAAATATAAACGAGAACGGAAGATGCTACTAATTTTTCTTCTTCATTTCCTTTATACAATTTTGTTTTAGAGATTTCTATATACCAGTCGCAATATTCATGCCAGAAAAAATCATAAATTAAGGAAGCATAATCATTAAATTTATAACTTGAAATGCTTTCTTTTATTTTTTGGATTGTTTCTTGAAATTTTGTTAATATCCATTTTTCTTCATAACCTATATTTAGCTCTTTTATATTTTCTTTATAATTTTCAACATTCATTAAAACAAATTTAGAAGCATTAAATATTTTATTTACAAAATGTTTGTATCCTTCAATTCTTCTTTCTGATAATCTTATATCTCTTCCTTGGGCGGCAAGGGCTGTAAGGGTAAATCTTAATGCATCTGCTCCGTATTTTTCTATCATTTCAAGGGGGTCTATAACATTTCCCTTTGTTTTTGACATTTTTTCGCCTTTTTCATCTCTTACAAGGGCATGGATATATACATCTTCAAATGGAATATCATTCATAAATTTAGTTCCCATCATTATCATTCTGGCAACCCAGAAAAAGATAATATCAAATCCGGTGACTAATAAAGAAGTTGGATAAAATGTTTGTAGGTCTTCTGTTTTTTCAGGCCATCCGAGAGTTCCAAAAGGCCATAATGCAGAAGAAAACCATGTGTCTAATACATCTTCTTCTTGTTTTAAATTTTCGCTACCACATTTTTTACATTTTAAAGTTAGTTGATATCTTTCATCATATAACTTTTTAAAATATTTGCTATTTTGTAGTATTTTTTCAAGCTCTGTTTTGGATTTTAATCCGGTTATCTCTTTATGGAATACAACTTTTTCATAAAATTCAAGATTTGTTTTGTCTTGTTGTGAGAAATTTGGTTTATTTAAAATATCTATTACATCATCTATGCAAAATATCTGATTTAATTTCCCATCTGCATATAGATTGAATATAACTTGTTCTTCTAAGGTATCAAAAATTTCATCGCTAAATGCATTTGTGTTTTTACAATCTTGGCAATACCAAACAGGAATTCTATGTCCCCACCATATCTGTCTGGATATGCACCATTCTCTTATATCATACATCCAGTTTAGATATGTTTTTGTCCAGTTTTCAGGATAGAATTTTATCTGTTTTTCTTCCACAACTTCAATGGCTTTTTTGGCAAGCTCTTTTGTATTTACAAACCATTGAGTTGATAGATATGGTTCTATAACTTCCTTAGACCTTTGGGAATGTCCTACATTATGGATATGTTCTTCTATTTTTTCAACAAGTCCAAGTTTTTCTAAATCTTCTATAATCTTTTTTCTTGCTTCGTATCTGTATAATCCTTTGTAAATTCCACCATTTTCATTGATTGTGGCTGATTCATCCATTACCACAACCATAGGGAGATTATGTCTTTTTCCTACTTCAAAATCGTTTGGGTCGTGTGCCGGTGTTATTTTTACTGCTCCTGTTCCAAATGCAGGGTCAACATAATCATCTGCTATTATTGGTATTAGATTTGATACCGGATTATTGTTAAAATCTTTTCTTATCTCCGGTGCAAGTGGTAGTTTTACTCTTTTGCCGATTAGATGTTTATATCTTTCATCTTCCGGATTTACTGCTACTGCTGTATCGCCAAGCATTGTTTCCGGTCTTGTTGTTGCCACTACTATATATCCGGAATTATCTTCAAGGGGATATTTTAGATAATATATTTTTCCTTTTTCTTCCTGATACTCTACTTCTAAATCTGAAATAGCTGTTCTTTCTTTTGGGTCCCAATTTACTATATAAGGTGCTTTAAATATTAATCCTTCTTCATAAAGTTTTATGAATGCTTCTCTTACTGCCCTCGCAAATCCTTCATCTAAGGTAAATCTTTGTCTTGTCCAATCGCAAGATGCTCCGATTCTTTCAATCTGTTTTTTAATTGTGTCTCTTGATATTGGCACCCATTCCCATACTTTTTTTAAGAAGTTTTCTCTTCCAAGCTCAAATCTGCTTATTCCTTTTTCTTGAAGCTGTCTTACTACAACCCATTGGGTAGCAATACCTGCATGGTCAAATCCTGGTAGCCATAATGTATTAAATCCTTCCATTCTTTTGTATCTTACTATTATATCTTGCAGGGTCATATTTAAAGCATGCCCTATATGGAGGCTTCCGGTTACATTGGGTGGTGGCATAACTACGCTGAAATATGGCTTTTTTCCGGATATAGCTGTAAATAGATTACTATTTTTATATTTCTCTACCCATTTTTCTTCTATCTGTAAATGATTGTATTCTGTAAGCAACAGGAAAACCTCCTGATTATTTTTTATTTGCTCTTGCAAATACTTTAAGTGGTAATCCCCAAACTTTTGTAAATGCTCCACCGGCTTTGTGGTCAAAGGCATCTTGTGGGCTGTATGTTGCAAGTTCTTCTGAGTATAATGAGTTTGGAGATTTTCTTCCAACAATATAGAAGTTTCCTTTATAAAGTTTTATTCTGACTGTTCCATTAACTATTTTTGCAATTTCGTTATTGAAAGCATCTAAGGATTCTCTTAATTTTGAAAACCATAATCCTTCATAAACTAATTTTGCATAAGGTGCTTTAATATGTTCTAATTTATAATGGTATGTAAATCTATCTAAAACAAGACTTTCTATTTCGTCATAACTTCTTATTAATATTACTCCTGCCGGAGATTCATAAACTTCTCTTGTTTTAATTCCAACTAATCTGTTTTCTACCATATCTATTCTTCCAACGCCGTGTTTACCTGCTATTATGTTTAAATCCCATATTAATTTCCAAAGCTCCGGATATTCTTTTCCGTTTAGTTTATAAGGTGTTCCTTCTTTAAATTCTATTTCTATATATTCCGGTGTATCCGGTGCTTTTTCAGGAGATACTGTTAATTCAAAGGCATCTTCCGGTGGCTCTTTCCAAGGGTCTTCTAAATCTCCGGCTTCTATTGCTACTCCCCATAGATTTTTGTCATAAGAGTAAGGTTTTTCCTTTGTGGCTTTAACCGGTATTCCATGTTTTAAAGCATATTCTATTTCTTCTTCTCTTGATTTGAACTCCCATTCTCTAACCGGTGCTAAAACTTCTATATCAGGGTCAAGTGCCCAAACAGAAACTTCAAATCTAACTTGGTCGTTTCCTTTTCCTGTTGAACCGTGGGCTACATAATGGGCATTTTCTTTATGGGCAAGTTCTACGAGTTTTTTAGATATTAATGGTCTTGATAAGGAAGATAATAATGTATATTTTCCTTCATATAATGCTCCGGCTCTTATGAGTGGAAGGATATATTCTCTTGCGAACTCTTCTTTTATATCATCTATAATGGCTTTTACTGCTCCGGCTTTTAATGCCTTTTCTTCTATTTCTGATAGTTCTTCTCCCTGTCCTACATCTGCTGTATAGGTGATAACTTCAAATCCTCTGTCTGTTAGCCATCTAACAATAACCGATGTATCAAGCCCACCAGAATAAGCTAATATAACTCTTTTAGACATAAATATATACCTCCATCTGTTTAAAAATGTAGATAAATATTTTATCAGAAAAACGATTCCTCAGATTTGAGCAAAAGATAAAGAAGAGAAAGTTTGAAAAAATAGATTGAATTTTTAAGAAAAAACCAATCCTCATAGGCACGCTACAAACCAAAAAATCCCTTGTGGATTAAGCATTGAAGAAAGATAGTTTCAACTCCTAATAGGCACGCTACAAACTTTACAAATAGCCTTAACTGCTGTAAAGACTCTATAGTTTCAACTCCTAATAGGCACGCTACAAACAAATTCCGCAAGAAGAAAACACTTACATATACAAAAGTTTCAACTCCTAATAGGCACGCTACAAACAAGCTATGATAAAAATTTTGAAGAAATCAAAAATCAAAGTTTCAACTCCTCATAGGCACGCTACAAACCCAGAAATTTTATATCATATTCAGTTGCTAAGTAATGCTTACAATTAATTATCTATATTATATCATAATACAAAAATTTATTTTCTGTCAAAGTTTTTATTTAGCTTTTTAAAATTTCCTCTAATTTTTCTAAAACTTCATATATTTTTTCTTCTTTTATATGTCCTACTTTATAGAGAATTAAATCTTTATGAGTTGTAAAAATTTTATTTGGTCTAATGTAGCTATCAACTTTTAGGTTTCCTTCTGTAAAATCTGATTGGGTTAAATTTATAGCATATTTATCCTTTTTATATTTACTGGTTATTTGACATAAAATTAAATCTTCCCCTTCTAAATTTGCAATTACAAGAGCCGGTCTCTTTTTAAATTGAGTTAAATCTGAAAATGGGAAAGGAACTACAACTATATCTCCTTTTATAAATCTTTCCAAGCTTCATCTTCCTCCGGAGATAGCCAATCGTTTTTTAATGCTGTTTCGCTTAAAATGGCAGTTTCTAATTTTGCTTTTGATAGTTCATTTAGCTTGATTAACTTCTCAATCTCTTCCGCAGATAAAGAGGTAGAAATAATTATTTCTTCTTGATTTTCGGGTTTTATTATTACTTGTGTCATCTTTTATACCTCTATTTTAAAATCTCATATCTAAATATTTAACTATAGATGCTATTTGTTTCAACTCTTCATAGGCACCCTACAAACTGAAACTACCTTTTCAAAGATTTTATCCTGTAAATCAAACATTATTTTTGCATCTTCTTCCGAAGTTTCGTGGTCATAGCCAAGAAGATGAAGTATTCCATGGGTTAATAATCTTATTATCTCCTCTTCTATTGTATATCCTATTTCTTTTGCTTGTTTTTCTGCATATGGTAAAGATATAATAACATCACCCAGTAATCTGTATTTTGATATACCAAACTCATCTTCCATAGGAAAAGAAAGAACATCGGTGGTTTTATCTTTTCCTCTCCATTCTCTATTTAGATTTCGCATTGTTTCATCATCTACCAATGATATACTTATCTCTACATTGTCAAGATTTAGATTTTGTAAAATAAGAAATACTGCTTCTTTTATAAATTTTTTTGTGATTTTTCTATCTTTTATCTCTTTATTAATCAATATTTTATTCATTTTTACCTGCTTTGGTTTGTTCGTATCTATCATAAGCCTGTATTATTCTTTGGACAATTGGGTGTCTTACTACATCTTTATCTGAAAATTGGACAAATCCTATTCCTTTTACATTTTGTAAAACTTTTATGGCTTCTATTAATCCGGATTCGGCTGTTTTAGGTAAATCTATCTGGGTTATATCTCCGGTAATAACTACTTTTGAGCCAAAGCCTATTCTTGTAAGAAGCATTTTCATCTGTTCTTTTGTTGTGTTTTGGGCTTCATCAAGGATTATAAATGCATCGTTTAATGTTCTTCCTCTCATAAATGCAAGCGGTGCTACTTCTACAACCTTTTTTTCAATCATACTGACAACCTTATCAGGGTCAACCATATCATATAAAGCATCATATAAAGGTCTTAAATATGGGTCAACTTTTTCTTCCAATGAACCGGGTAAAAATCCAAGTTTTTCTCCGGCTTCTACTGCCGGTCTTGTAAGGATTATTCTATTTACTTTTTGCTGTTTTAGATAAGCTACTGCTACTGCCATTGCAAGATATGTTTTTCCTGTTCCGGCAGGTCCTACTCCAAAGGTTATATCATTTTCTTTTATTGTTTGGACATATAATTTTTGTGTTGGTGTTTTTGCCATTATAGGCTTTTTTCTGTAAGAAAATAAAATAACATCTCCTGTTTCCGGATATTTTTCTTCTTTTTCTACCTTAAAGCCTACTGCAAGATTTCTAACATCCTGTGGTGATAATACATGCCCTACTTCAAAATAAGAAGAGATTTTTTGCATAAATTCTTCAAATCGTTCTAAATTTTTTTCTTCACCGGATGCAATAATAGATGTTCCTCTTGCAAAAATATCCAAATTAAAAATCTCAGAAAAATATTTTAGATTTTCATCTTTTGAACCTACAACATTAAAAAATGCTTCAACCGGAATTTCAATTTCTAACTTTAAAATATTCAGCACCTCCTACGAAAATTTTTTGATAATTTATCCAAATTTATAAATTTATCCAATCTTCCGGTGGAGTTATATATATTTTTTTATTTTTTATATCTATCTCTTTTACAAACTCCTTTATAAAAGGAAGTATTCTTTCTTTTTCTCCATCTTTTATTATCAAAAGTGGCTGGGCTGTTCTATCATCTATATTTTCAACCTTTCCGATAATCTTATCATCTAATACCACATAACAATCTATAAGCTGAAAATGGTAAAACTCATCTTTTTTTAGTTTTGGAAGTTTATCTTCTTCTATGTATATATATTTTTGATTTAACTCTTTTGCCTTTTCCGGTGTGTCTATATTTTTAAATTTTACAAGATTAGTTTTCCTATCTAAGAATTCTATCTGCAAAGGTTTAAACTCATTATCTTCTTTTATATAAACAATATCAGGTAAGCGAAAATTCTGCAGGTATATCTCAATCTTTATATTTCCTTTTATACCGTGAGCTTTATGTAATTTACCTATTATTACCATATCAGTAGCACGCCGGAAGATTTTCTAACCTTTCTTTTACTTGATTTAATATATTTATATCATTTTCTTGCAATAATGGTTTTAAAATACAAGATGCATCCTTTTTCTTTCCTTTTTCTTTTAAAATATCAGATGCTTCAATTCTTGCTTTTGCTACTACTTCTTTTGCCTGTGGATAAAGATAAATAAGGTTTAAGAAAGCATTTAATGCTTTATTTTTATCACTTTCTTTATAAATCATCCCTTCTAAATAATAGCTTTCTGCTGCCGTTAAATAATCTTGTGATTGTTTTGCTTCATCTATATATTTTAATGCTTCATCATAATTTTTCAACATATAATTAATATTTGCAAGATAATATGCTATATCCTTTCTTTTTTCCGGATATTTATCATAAAGATAGCTAAATATCTCTTTTGCTTTTTCATAATCTCCTTTTTTAAGTAGTATATTTGCTATTTTAAATTTGTTTTCATCTGTATCTTCCATACTATTATAAATCTCTAAGGCTTTATCTAGATTTCCTTCTTCTTCATAAATTTTTGCAACTAAATCTTTTACTTCATTTATATAATCTTTTCCACCGGATTTTATATAATCTTCAAGTATACTTTTAGCATCTTCTTTTTTACCTTCATTATAATAAAGCTGAGCCAATTTAAGAGAAGCAAGTTCTGAATAGTTGTTATTTAGATTTATAACTTCTTTTAGTATATTTTCTGCTTGGTTATAATCCCCTTCTTCTGTATAAATTTGGGCAAGCTGAATTTTTAAAATCGGAGTAAGTGGATAATCCGGATATTTTTGGATGAAGTCCTCAATCTGTTTTTTTGCATCGCCTGTGGCTTCTTTTGTTTCAAGTATAACAAGCTGATATGCTGCATCTATACTTTCTTTTGTATTGCTGTATTTTTTTATAAAATCATTATAAATTTGACGGGCTTTTTCCACTTCTCCAATATTATAATAGCTATCTGCTATTCTTAAAATAGCTTTTTTTGTATATTCATTATCTTTATTTTTATATTTTTTCAAAAATTTATTAAACTCAGAGATAGCTGTTTCATAATCTCCATTTGCAAAATATGTATAAGCATAAAGATAATCTGCCTTTATTTTTATATCTTTATCCTTAATTTTAGCTAAGGTTTCCCTTGCTTTATCTATTTCTCCTTTTCTTAAATAGATATAACTTAAAAAGAATAATGTTTTATCATCCGACATATTTTTTATTAAATCTTCAGCAGTTTTTAAATCTCCTGTATTGTAAGCAGAAACTGCTTTCATATAATTATCCTGAAATGCTTTAAATGCATTTTTATAATCTTTATTTTTAAAGAAAAACCATCCAAGCAGATTAAGGGCTTCTTTTTCATCATAATCTCTTAATTTTGATACTACATCAACATAATTATTATCCTCATTTCTTAGATAATATATATCGGCAAGATATAAGAGAGCTTCTTTTTGTATATCTTTATCCGTAGAGATTTGATAAAGTTTTGAAAAATATTTTTCTGCAGATTTTAAATCATTTCTATTTATTGCACTGTATCCGGCATATAAAAGCATCTTCGGATTTTCTTCCATAGATTCAAATATCTTTTGTGAATAATCATAATTTTTCATATTATAAGCAATAATACCTATATTTTGTTTTATTATCTCTTTAAAATCTCCTTGCAAAGATATAGCTTTTTGGTAATAATAAAATGCCTCTTCCATATTATTTAGTTTATAAGCATACTGAATATACAAATACTGAGACAGTTCTTCATCCCTTGTTTCCAAAATTTGAGCTTTTTCTTTTAGGCTTTCTAAATCATTTTTATTTAAATCTATCAATCCAAGACCATATATTGCTAAATTAGAATATCCATTTATGTATCCATAAGTATTTAAATAATCTTTGAATTCTTTCTCTGCCAAGTTAAACTCAGAAAGATAAAGATAAGAAAATCCTCTTATTATATAGCCTTCTTCAGTAGATTTGCTTATTTGTAAAGCATTTTTATAATCTTTCTGTAAGAATGCATAATAACTTTGCATATCTTTACAATAATCTATAAATGATAAATCAACATCTTCACAATTTGGTTTTTTGTTTTCTGCTATTGTTTTGAAAAATTTTATATTAGCATCATCTATATCTATATTTTTGATTTTATCAAAATCTCCATTGTAAATATGCATAAATACAGCATTTATACAGGCTTCTTTTTTAAATCCAAGATTACAGGAAATTTCAAAATATTCTGCTGATTTTTTATATTCTTTTAATTTAAAGGAGTTCAGTCCAAGTAAAAAGTAGGCATAAGGAATATTTTTATCATCTTTATATTTTGATATAAAATTTTGCAGGCTTACTTTGCTGAATATATAATCTCCTTTTAGATAATAATCTATAGCATCTGAAAGTAATGCATTAGATAAAGGTAGTCCTAAAATTACCTTTGGTTTTTCAAAGGTTATTATCATCGGGGAAGCGTTTATAGGTTTTGGTTTATTTATTTTTTTTGATATATCTAAATTTTGGTTTAAAGGTATCAAATTAAGAGTAGATGGCGGATTTAGCCTTGGTTTTTCCTCATATTTTTCCGAGATAATCTCAATAGGTATATAAGTTGAAGGTAGATTTACCACTTCTTCTGCAAAAATCTTAAATACTACTATTAATGTAAAAAAGATAAATCTATTTAACCAATACATCTTTTTTCTCCAAAATATTTTTTGCAGTTTTTATATCTTCCGATATTTGTTTTTTTAGCTCTTCTAAATCTTTAAATTTTTTTTCTTCTCTTATGAATTTTTCAAACTGTATTGCTATTTCTTTTGGTAGTTTCTCTATATTATAATCTTCTATAATATGGGCTTCCATAACAAGATTTTTTCCATCTACGGTAGGTCTGTATCCGTAATTTATCACAGATTTATATTTATTTCCATTTATTATGCTATATCCGGCATAAACACCTTTTTTAAGGCAAAGCTCAGTTTCTGCTTTTAAATTTATTGTTGGAAAGCCAATTTTGCTACCGATATTATTTCCTTTTATAACTTCCTCTATAATAAAATATTCATGCCCCAAAAGTTCCACTGCTTTTTCTATATCTCCTTCTGATAGATACTCCCTTATTTGTGAACTACTTATTTTATGATTATCCGTCAAGATAGGTTTAACAACATCTAAATCAAAATATTTTTTAGCAAACTCTATATCTCCTTCTTTTTTATATCCAAATCTCCAATCTTCCCCTATAACTATTTTTGCAGGATTTAGATTTTGTTTTAAAAACTCCATAAATTGTTTTGCAGTTTGCTGATAAAACTGTTTTCTAAACTCAATGACTAATATATAATCAATATCAAAATTTTTTATCAATTTTAGTTTGGTTTTTAAATTTGTGATTGCACATATCTTTTTATCTTTGTAAATAACATTTCTTGGATGAGGGTAAAATGTTATTACAACAGACTTTGCATTTATTATTTTTGCATCTTCTTTTAACTTTTTTAAAATCTCTGCATGTCCCTTATGGACACCATCAAAATTACCTATGGTGCATACAGTTATCTCTTTTAGTGGTAAATCTTTCTCAAATATAATCTTTGTCATTATTCTCCATCTAAAAATTTTTTTACTGCCTTTTGTATTGTATTCCAGCTAAAACCTCTATTCTTTAAAAATTTTACTACATTTATAAAATTTTTTTCTTTTTTAAATGATTTTTCTAAAAGATTTAAGGCAGATAATAACTCCTCTTCTTCAGATAAATTTTGAGTGATTTCAGTTTTTTGATATAACTTTTTTTTCAGTTTCAGGGTACTGTATCCTTTTTGTAAAGATAACTCTTTATATCTATTTAATAATTTTTCATCATTTATATATCCTTCTTCTTTTAGCTCTTTTATAACATTATCTATCTCTTCTTTGCTGTATCCTTTTTTGTATAATTTTTCTTTTAACTCTTTCTCAAAATAATCTCTTTTAGAAAGAAGAATAATTGCATATTTTTTTATATTCATATGCTTCCAAAGAATATATCTTCTTCGCTACTTGCTGTTTCAACACCTTTAATTTTAAGCTCAACATCAGAAGGATTGGTAGCATATGTTAAAGCCGTTTCATAACTTATTAGACCTTGATTGTATAAATCTAAAATAGCCTGGTCAAAGGTTTGCATACCATATTGTTTTCTTCCTTTTTCCATTAAATCCTGTATCATAAAGAACTTATCAGGGTCTTTGATTGCTTCAAATACAGCTCCTGTATTTATTAATATCTCTACAGCAGGAACAACTCCTTTCCCATCTTTCCTTGGGAGAAGTCTCTGGGATATAACTGCTTTTAAAACTGCTGCAAGGAGTATTCTTAAATGATTTTGTTCACCTGGTGGAAACATATTAATTATTCTGCTTAAAGTATCTTTTGCATCCTGTGTATGAAGGGTAGATAAAACAAAATGCCCTGTTTCTGCTGCTCTAAGAGCTGTTTCTATTGTTTCTAAATCCCTCATCTCTCCAACAAGTATAACATCAGGATCTTCCCTTAAAGCTGCCCTTAAACCGGTATAAAAACTCTTTGTATCAAGTCCAACTTCCCTCTGGGCAATATAACACATTTTATCTTGAAAAACATACTCTATTGGATCTTCAATTGTTATTATAGTTTCTTTTTCTTTTTGGTTTCTATAATCAAGCATTGCTGCTAATGTGGTTGATTTTCCTGACCCTGTAGGACCGGTTACAAGGACAAGACCTCTTGATTCTAATGCTATCTCTTTTAATTTTTCTGGTAGCATCAATTCTTCAAAAGATGGTATTTTGGTTTTTAAAACCCTTAAATTTATAGCAAATGTTCCCCTTTGCTTATATATATTAACCCTAAATCTACTCACTTTTGGTATAGCGTAAGATATATCTACTTCTCCATTTTCTAATAATTCTTGTTTTTTAGTTTCACTTTTAGAGATAATTTTAGTTACAAATTTAGCTATATCCTCCGGTGTAATAATACCAAATTCTTCCAGTGTCTCTAAAATAGTATTTATCCTTACCTTTGGTTTTGAACCTATTTTTAGATGAATATCTGATGCTTTTTTATTTACAGCAGTTATAAGTATCTCATCAAGCTCCATTTTTCAATAGTTCCTCTCTGATTTTTTCTTCTATTTCTAATGCTATCTGTGGGTTTTGTTTTAAAAACTCTCTTGCTTTTTCTCTTCCCTGTCCTATCTTTTCATCTTTATAAGAATACCAAGCTCCGCTTTTTTTAATTATTCCAAGGCTTTCTCCTAAATCTAATATCTCACCTTCTTTTGATATGCCTTCTCCATAAATAACATCAAATTCTGCTTCTTTAAATGGTGGTGCTAATTTGTTTTTTACTACCTTTACTTTTACCCTGCTTCCTACCTTTTCTCCGGCATCTTTTATATCGCTTTTTCTTACTTCCATTCTCATATCTGCAAAGAATTTTATAGCTCTTCCACCGGTTGTTGTTTCAGGGTTTCCAAACATTACCCCTACCTTTTCTCTAACTTGGTTTATCAGGATTAAGGCTGTATTGCTTTTATTTACTGCTCCTTTTAAAACTCTCATTGCCTTAGACATTAATCTTGCATGTAATCCTACATTGGAATCCTCTATATCTCCTTCAAGCTCTGCTTTTGGGACAAGGGCTGCTACAGAGTCAATAACAACTACATCTATAACACCACTTCTTATCAATGTTTCTGCTATTTCAAGGGCTTGCTCTCCATAATCAGGCTGGGATATTATCAAATCATCAAGATTTACACCGATAGATTTTGCATATTTTGGGTCAAAAGCATGTTCTGCATCTATAAAAACAGCCTTTCCTCCTCTTTTTTGTGCTTCTGCTATAATATGAAGGGTTAATGTTGTTTTCCCTGAGCTTTCCGGTCCATATATTTCCGTTACCCTTCCTTTTGGTATTCCACCTATACCTGTCGCTATATCTAAGGAAATTGAGCCGGATGGAATTGTATCAACATTTTTTATAGCCTCGGATGAAAAGGTCATAATAGAGCCTTTACCGTATCTTTTCTCTATCTGGGATATCGCAGTTTCAAGTGCTTTTTTCTTAACTTCTAAGTCCAAATTATCCATTTATAAAAAACCTCCTTCTTAATAAATACCATATAAATTTATTTCTAAAAATAGATTATTGCAAAAATTTTAACTTTCTCCTACAATCCTTGGAACTTTGAAAAATCCTCCTTCTTTATCCGGTGCATTTTTCAATGCTTCTTCATTTGATAAGGATACATGTGGAATATCTTCCCTCATAAAGCTTTCTGTGGTAGTTAATTCATAAAATGGTTTTATATCCCCTGTATCAACTTCATTTAATTTCTCAATAAAAGAAACTATATCTGCAAACTGTTTTGAAAAAAGCTCTATCTCTTCCTGTTTTAAACTTAATTTTGCAAGCTTAGCAATAGCTATTACATCTTCCTTTTTAATCTCTTTCATCCTTTTACTCTCCTTTTTTATTATTATATCAAATTTATGATGAAAATCATTTTATTTCTAATACTTATATCTTATATTAGTTATAACTTAATTTAGTTTGTTTCTCAATTTAGGCATCCCCCCTCCCTCCCCCTCCATATCTGGGTGGGTCGCCAAAGACCCACCCCTTTTTAATTTATCATTTTTTCTTATACTTTTTCAAATAACTGTTTAACCATTTTAATGCTTTTTCCGGATTTTGGAGCAAATCTTCTTTTCCTGCTTTTATCAATATATTTTTTTGTTTTTCTGATAAATTATAATTTTTCATAGCTTCCTTTTTTGCTTTATCTATCCATTTTTTTATTGCTTTTTTGTCCTGTAATATTTTATCATCAAGTTTTAATCCGGTTTTTTCTGCAAGAGATTTAGCATATGCTATCTGTTTTTCAGAAGGTTTATTATCTGCATATTGGTTTATAAACTCTTTAATTTTTTCTGGATGCTCTAATATATCAGTTATATCTATATTATGTTTTTTTGCCAAATCTAACGCATAATCAAGCATCTTTTTGGAAACTCCATTTATTTTGGTTGGTTTTGATTTTTCATATAGCTGTTTAACAAAATCCTTCCAATTTTTCTTATTTTCTTCTACTTCATCAAGAAAATCTTCCATCTTTTTTGTGAATTCATAATCTATAACCCAATGATATTTTTGATTAAGATAATCTATAAGATGAAAAGCATTTTCTGTTGGTTTTAATGAATTTCCTTCCTTTATTACATATCCTCTATCTTTTATCGTTTTAATAATTGTTGCATAAGTTGAAGGTCTTCCTATTCCAAGCTCTTCAAGTTTTTTTATCAGGCTTCCTTCTGTGTATCTTGCCGGTGGTTTAGTCCATTTTTCTTCAATTTTAATATCTTTGATCTCTACCTTTTCTCCTTTTTCCAAAGATGGAAGTTTTATTGTTTCTTCTTTTTCTTCATCTTCATATATTGCTTTATATCCACTAAATCTTAGAATTGAGCCGGAAGTTCCAAATGTATAATCTCCTATTTTTAGCCATACATTAGTTCTATCAAATATTGCATCTGCCATCTGGCAAGCTAAGGTTCTTTCATATATAAGTTTTAATAATTTAAAATGGTCATTTGTTAATCCTTTTTCTTTTATAAGATTTTCCTGCTCTTTTATATCTACGAAATTTGTTATTCTTATTGCTTCATGGGCATCTGCCTGTGTATTTTTAGATTTATACTGTCTTGGGTTTTTTGGAAGATAATTTTCAGAAAATAACTGTTTTATTAACTCTCTTATTCCTATGATAGCTTTTTCTGATATTCTTGTGCTATCTGTTCTATGGTATGTGATAAGTCCTGCTTCAAATAAATCCTGTGCAAGTTGCATAGTTTTTTCTGGCGAAAATCCAAGCTGTGAGTTTGCGGTTTGTTGCAATGTAGATGTTGTAAATGGTGCTTTTGGTGATTTTTTTATCTCTTTTTTTTCTATTTTTTCTACGATTGCAAATTTTTCTTCTTTTATCTGATTATATATCTTTTCTGCAACTTCTTTATCTTCTATTTTAGAACTTTCTATACTCTTTTTATTTTCTGTATAAAAAGCATTAAAATCTATGTTGGATTTTGTTAAAGTTGTATTTATAAGATAGTAAGCCTTTGGTATAAATGATTGGATTTCTCTTTCTCTTTCTATTATTAATCTAACTGCTGGAGATTGGACTCTTCCAACGCTGTATCTTCCGCCTATTTCTCTTGATGCTACTGGTGATATAATATATCCAACAATTCTATCTCCTACCCGTCTGCCAAGAAAAGCATTAAATAATCCAAAATTTGTTTTTTCAAAGGGCAGTGCATTTTTTATATTTTCTTGAATATGTTCTTTTGTTATTTCGTGAAATTCTGCTCTTTTTATATCTTTTGTTTTCTTTTTTAACTCTTCAAACATAAAATATCCTATTGCATATCCTTCTCTATCAGGGTCTGTTGCTATTATAACCTCAGAATTTTCTGCAATTTTTTTTATTTTTGATAATATATCTTTATGTTTTTTAGATTTTATAACAAATTTTGGTTCAAAACTTTCTAAATCTACTGCAAGCTCATCTTCCGGTAAATCTTTAAAATGTCCTATGGTAGCTTCTACTATAAAATCTTTTCCGAGAAATTTTTGTATCTCTTTTGCTTTTTTTGGTGATTCTACGATAACTATTTTATTTTTACTCATCATTTACCTCTATATAATCTTTTAATCCAACCGATTCAAAAGCTTCTTTTCTTTGTAAGCAGGTAGCACATTCACCACAAGGTGGTATTGTTCCTTTGTAGCAAGAATATGTTTTTTCATAAGGCACTCCAAGTTCTAAGCCTAATTTTAGTATATCAGTTTTTGTTTTACCTAAGAATGGTGTATATACCCTGATTCTGTTTTTCTTTTTTGCAACCATTATAGATGATGCATTAATAGCAGCTTCAACAGCAGATGCAAACTCTGCCCTACAATCTGGATATGGCGAATCAACAGAATGAATGCCTATACCTATATTCTCAATCTCATATGTATCTGCAAATGCTGCTGCTATTGATAAAAAAGTTAGATTTCTCATTGGCACTGTGGTTATAGGTGGGTCATCCGGATAATTTTCTGACGGAATTTCTAAATTTTTATCTGTTAATGCATTCCCTTCTAAATTTTTAAGATGTGGAATTTCTACTATAAAATGTTTTTCTACTTTGGCTAACTCAGATAACTCTTTTGCAAATTTAAGCTCTATATTATGCTTTTGTCCATAATCAAATGATATTGTGTATATTTTTTTAAACTCTTTTTTTGCAAGCCATAATAATGTTGCACTATCCATTCCACCAGATAGCAAAATAATTATATTATCCATTGCTTTTTGCACTCCATTTTAGATAACTATTTATAAATTCATCAATTTCTCCATCCATAACTGCTTCTATATTTCCTGTTTCATATCCGGTTCTTAAATCTTTTACAAGCTGGTAAGGTTGAAATACATAAGACCTTATCTGGCTACCCCAAGTTATATCTTTTTTTTCTCCTTCAAGCTCTTTCTGTTTTTCTTTTTGTTTTTGAAGTTCAAGCTGATATAATTTTGCTTTTAACATCTGCATTGCTTTTAATTTGTTTTGAAGTTGAGACCTTTCACTTTGACACGCTACAACTATGCCTGTTGGAATATGGGTTATTCTTACAGCTGAATCTGTTTTATTTACATGCTGTCCACCTGCTCCGCTTGCTCTATATGTGTCTATTCTTAAATCTTCTTCTTTTATCTCAATATTTATATCTTCATCTATTTCCGGTATTACAGAAACTGCTGCAAAAGAAGTATGTCTTCTTTTGTTTGCATCAAATGGAGATATTCTAACTAATCTATGAACCCCTTGTTCTCCCTTTAAATATCCGTAAGCATATAATCCTTTTATTAAAATTGTTGTGCTTTTTACACCTGCTACATCATCCGGTTGATAATCTATTATCTCTATATCAAAACCTTTTTTCTCTGCCCATCTTAGATACATTCTCATAAGCATCTGTGTCCAGTCGCAAGCTTCTACACCACCTGAACCGGCTTGTAAGGTTAAGATTGCATTTTTACTATCAAACTCTCCTGATAATAAACTATTTAACTCAAATTTTTCTATCTCTTTTTCAACTTCTGATAACTGATTTGAAAACTCATCCATAAGTTCCGGTTCTTCTTCTATCAGTTGTAATAACTCATTTATATCTTCTACTTTTTTTATTAAAGAGTTAATCTCTTGTAGTTGCTCTGCAACCATTGTTCTTTTTGCAGAGATTTCCTTTGCTTTTTTGGTATCATTCCAAAAATCCGGATTTCCCATCTCTTCATCAAGTTTTTTTAGCTCTTCCTGCAATTTCTCAGGTTTTAAAATCTCTTTAATCAAATTAAATTTCTCATTTATATTTTCTATCTTTAATTTAATATCTTCTAAAAGCATAAATCACCACCTCTTTTTATTATAAATTTTAGCACAAGAAATATAGTTAATTTTCAATATTTTTCAACAAAACTGTTCTGGTTGGATAAGGAATTTCAATTTTCTCTTTGTTGTATTCTTCAAATAGCTTCATTATAAATTTATCCCTAAGCTCTGGTCTTACAGTTCTATCTTTCACCCTTAAAACTACATTAAATTCTATACCTGAATCTCCAAAATTTGTAAAAAAGATTTTCGGCTGGTAATTTTTTACGGCTTCTTCTTCATTTTCCTGTATATATTTTGCCACTTTTAATGTTATATCTTTAACTTTATTCAAATCGCTATTATAGCTAACTGATACAGGTATGATTTCTAAAATTTCTGGTTCAGGCATAAAATAATTTAAAATAATAGAGCTTGCAAGTTTTGAGTTTGGAACTATCAAAAAATTATTCTGCAATGTTTTTATAACAGTATTCATCCATGTTATATCATGGACATAACCCTCTTCTCCTGTTTCTAATTTAACAAAATCACCTATTTTTATTTGTTTTGAAGCTATTATATTTAATCCGGAAAAAAAGTTAGATAAAACAGGCTGTAAAGCCAAAGAAACTGCCAATCCACCTATACCAAGTGCTGTAATAAAATGATTAACCGGAATGCCCCATATATCAAAAATAGTGATTATTCCAAGAAGTATAACTAAACTTTTTATAAGAAAATTTATGATACCGGTCGGTGCAGATAATAAATTATTCTTTCTTACATAAAATTTAAACAACTCGCTGAGTATGTTTGCAATAATAACAGAAATAGTAAATATTAATACCGATGAAAATAATTTATCTATTATCTTTGAGTGGTGTTCCGGAAGCTCTAAAAATTTAGAGGCAATATATAATGTAATTAATATAATAACCAATATTGATGATTTTTTAAAAATATTAAAGATTACATCATCAATCTCTATTTGGTTTTTTTCAACTATTTTACCTAAAAATTTTAACAAAATTTCCCGAATGATAAATAACCCGATAAAAACAGATATTAAAATGATTATTTTAATTTCTACACTCATAATTATTTATTATATCAAATTTCATGCAATAAAACAAAAATTGGATTAAAATATATCCTACATAAAAATTTTAAAAAGGAGTTGTTGATGAGAAACAAATTACTTACAATTATCGGTGTTTTGTCTATATTTATTGCAGGTGTAAGTTTTGGTTTAAATACTAAAACCGAGAAAAAAGATTATAGTGATGAATTGCAGATAATCAGCACTTATACAGATGTTTTAAAATTGGTAGAAGAAAATTATCCTGACCCTGTAAAACCAAAGGATTTACTTTATGGCTCTTTAAGAGGTATGTTATCAGCATTAGACCCATACTCTACATTCTTTACACCGGAAGAGTTTAAAGAATTTACTACCGAAACCCAAGGAGAGTTTGGTGGACTCGGTATAGAGATAACCATGGAAAACAACAGATTGATGGTAGTATCTCCTATTGAAGATACACCGGCTTATAAAGCAGGTATAAAAGCCGGAGATGTAATCTTAGAAATAGATGGACAACCTACCGATAAAATGAGCTTGCCTCAGGCAGTTAAACTTATGAGAGGAAAACCTGGAACAAAAGTAACTTTAACAATTTTCAGAAAAGGTGTAGATAAACCTTTTAAGGTTGAAATAGTTAGGGATATTATTAAAGTTAAAAGTGTAAAAACAAAAGAACTTGAAAATGGAAAAATAGGATATATAAGACTTGCCCAATTTCAAGAAAATTCAGCAGAAGAATTTGAAAAAGCATTAAAGCAGTTTAAAGATAAAGAAGGATTGATTATTGATTTAAGAAATGACCCTGGTGGATTATTAACGGTAGCTATATCAATAGCAGACCAACTTCTTCCAAAAGGAAAATTAATTGTTTATACCCAAGGAAAAGACCCAAAAAGTAGAGAAGATTATTTTTCAACATCAGACCCTATTATTCCAACTTCTATGCCTATTGTTGTGCTTGTAAATAAAGGCTCTGCAAGTGCATCTGAGATATTAACAGGAGCTTTAAAAGATAATAAAAGAGCAATTATTGTTGGAGATACAACTTTTGGAAAGGCTTCTGTTCAAACTTTAATACCACTTCCTGATGGTTCCGGTATAAAATTAACAACAGCCCATTATTACACACCAAGTGGTGCTCTTATTATGAATAAAGGAATAGTTCCTGATATAATCGTAAAAGTAAGTGAAGAAGAAGAGATAAACAGAATGAAAGCAGAAAGAGATGCTAAGCTAAACGGAAAAGAAGTAGAAATAAAAGACCCTCAACTTGAAGCTGCTATAAATGCTGTTAAAATACTTAATTTTGCTAAAAAATTAAACTGATGGTAATTCTCGGAATAGAAACATCTTGTGATGATACAGCAGTAGCCCTTTATGATGAAAAGAAGGGGCTACTATCCAATGTAGTTTCTTCCCAAACCAAGATACATCAAGAATGGGGTGGAGTATTTCCTGAGCTTGCAGCAAGGGAACATACAAAGAATATATTTCCTGTTTTAGATAAAGCATTAAAAGATGCAGATTTAACTTTAAAAGATATAGATGCAGTAGCAATAACCGTTTCTCCAGGATTGATAGTATCCTTGGTTATAGGAGTATCTGTTGGAAAAAGTTTGTCTGTTTTATTAAATAAACCACTTATACCGGTTCATCATATAGAAGCCCATATATTCTCAATATTTTTAACTCAAAAAGTAGAATACCCATTTTTAGCCTTGGTTGTATCTGGTGGTCATACAGAGATGTATATTATTAATGATTTTGGAAATTATCAATTCGTAGGAAGCACCTTAGATGATGCAGTAGGAGAAGCATACGATAAAGTAGCAAGAGCATTAAATCTTGGTTATCCTGGGGGACCAATAATAGATAAACTTTCAAAAGAAGGAAATGAAGTTATTAAATTACCAAGACCTTTACTTAATGAGAAAGGAAAAAATAGGTTTAACTTCTCATTTAGTGGTTTAAAAAGTGCAACAATTAGAGAGATAGAAAAAGGTATTTATAAAAAAGAAGATATTGCCTGTTCTTTTCAAAATGCAGCTGTTGATGTTTTAGTCTTTAAAGCATTAGATGCCTGTAATGAATTTAATTTAAAAAATATAGTTGTAGCCGGTGGAGTTTCTGCAAACTCAAGATTAAGGGAAAAGTTAAAAGAGGAAGCAGAAAAACAAGGCATAAATGTTTATTTTCCACCTTTATATCTTTGCACAGATAATGCAGCAATGGTAGCATATACAGGTTATAAAAGATTTAAAGAAAAAGGAGAAACGATTACAGTAGATTTCCAACCTATGGCTAAATGTAGAATGGATAGATTTAAAGAATATTTAAAATAAAAAAGGCAGGCAAATAACCTGCCTTGTATATATATTTATACTTTTGCTCCGAGTTTAGCAGCTTTTTCTTTGGCTTCTTCTATACCACCAACCATATAGAATGCTTGCTCAGGTAAATGGTCCCATTTTCCTTCAACAACTTCTTTGAAAGATTGGATTGTTTCTTCTTTTTTAACATAAGAACCTGGCTGACCTGTAAATTGTTCTGCAACGTGGAATCTTTGAGCTAAAAATCTTTGTAATCTTCTTGCTCTTCCAACGATTGCCTTATCTTCTTCTGAAAGCTCTTCCATACCAAGAATTGCTATTATCTCTTGAAGCTCTTTATATCTTTGTAATATTCTTTGGGTTTCCCTTGCAACATAATAATGCTCTTCACCAACATATTCAGGAGCCAATGCTCTTGAAGTAGATTCAAGTGGGTCAACAGCCGGATATATTCCAAGTTCTGTTAATCTTCTTTGTAACACAACCGTTGCATCAAGGTGAGCAAATATAGAAGCAGGAGCAGGGTCTGTAATATCGTCAGCAGGCACATATACAGCCTGAATAGATGTAATAGAACCATTTTTAGTTGATGCAATTCTTTCTTGAACTTCACCAACGTCTGTTCCAAGAGTTGGCTGATAACCAACGGCAGATGGTAATCTTCCAAGCAATGTAGAAACTTCTGCACCTGCCTGAACAAATCTAAATATGTTATCTATAAATATAAGAACATCTTTTTTCTCAACATCTCTAAAATATTCTGCTATTGTCAAACCTGTTTGAGCTACTCTAAATCTTACTCCCGGTGGCTCGTTCATCTGTCCATAAACCATTGCAGTATATGGTAAAACTCCGGATTCTTTCATCTCCATCCAGAGGTCGTTTCCTTCTCTTGTTCTTTCTCCAACACCAACGACAACAGAATATCCGGAGTGGAATTTAGCAATATTGTGAATTAATTCTTGCATAAGAACTGTTTTACCAACACCGGCACCACCGAATAATCCTACTTTTCCACCTTTTATAAGAGGAACCAATAAATCTAATACTTTAATACCGGTTTCAAACTGTTCTACTTTTGTAGATTGCTCTTCAAAAGAAGGAGCTTCTCTAAATATTGGCCAATATTCTTCTGCATTTACAGGGCCGGCTTCATCAATTGGTTGACCTACTACATTAAATATCCTTCCAAGAGCAGGTTTCCCAACAGGAACTTTAACAGGAGAACCCAAATCTTCAACTTCTGTTCCTCTAACAAGTCCATCTGTTGGCCCATAAGCAACAGTTCTAACCCTTTGTTCTCCAATATGCTGTGCAACTTCAAGATATAAATCTTCAATGTACTCTTTACCTGTATCGTCTATTGCCTTTCTTTGAACTTTTAAAGCATTTCTTATGGCCGGCAGTTGTCCATCTGCAAATTCTACGTCAACTACCGGTCCGATTACCTGAACTATTCTTCCTTTAGCCATTTATACTCCTCCTAAATTCTTTACTTAATAGCTTCTGCAGCATTAATAATATCAATAAGTTCTGTTGTAATTGCTTCTTGTCTTGCTTTATTAAATATAATCGTCCATTTTCTGATAGCTTCACCGGCATTTTTGGTTGCATTATCCATAGCTATCATTCTTGCAAAATGTTCTGCTGTGTTTGATTCTACCAATGCTCTATAAAGCTGGAAGTTAATATATCTTTTAAGTAATTCTTCTAAAACTTCTTCTTTAGAAGGCTCTATATTGTATAGAGCAATTGTATCTAATTTTTCTACATCTATAGAAGGTTCTATCGGGAATAATTTTCTTACTTTTGTTTCATAAGAAGCAGAAGTTATCATTTCATTGTTTACAAGATAGATTGCATCTGTATTTGCTTCTTTATATCTATTTGCCAATATAGCTCCAACTTTTGAACTAAATGATAAATTAAGATTATCTCTGTATATATCTTCATAAGATGCAACTATGTTAAAGCCTTTATTTTTAAAGAAATTAACTGCTTTTCTACCAATGAGTATAAGATTTATTTGTTTATTTTTTTCTTGTAAATCTAATAAATTTCTGTATGCAGTTTTTAAAACATTAGAGTTAAACGCTCCTGCCAGTCCTCTATCTGCAGTTATAATAACATAATCTACTTTATTTTCTTCCCTTAAAGCCAAGAGGGGATGGGCTTCCCTATCTATAGCAGAAGCCAAATCATTTATTAGGTCATATAACTTTTCAGAATAAGGTCTTGTTGATTGAAGTAAATACTGTGCTTTTCTTAACTTGGCTGCAGAAACAGCCTTCATAGCCTTAGTAATTCTTTGGGTGTTTTTTATACCGTTTATCTTTCTTTTAATATCTCTGGGAGATAATTTAGCCATTTTTCATCCCCTTAGAAAGCAACTTTTTTCTTAAACTCTTTAACAGCGTCGTCTAATTTAGCTTTTATAGAGTCTGTCATAGCCTTTTCTCTTCTTATATCTTCAAGTATATCCGGTCTTTCTGTATCTAAATATGTATAAAACTCTTTTTCAAATTTTTGTATAGCATTAACAGGAACATCATCTAAATATCCTTGACCTGCTATATATATTATTGCAACTTGTTTTTCTACCGGAACAGGTTGGTTTGGTGGTTGTTTTAATAACTCAACCATTCTTTGTCCTCTTGCAATTTGTTCCTGAGTAGCTTTATCAAGTTCTGAAGCAAACTGAACAAATGCTTCCAACTCTCTAAATTGTGCAAGGTCAAGTCTTAATGTACCTGCTACCTGTTTCATAGCTTTTATTTGAGCTGCACCACCAACCCTTGATACAGATATACCAACGTTAATAGCCGGTCTTATACCTTTATTAAATAAGTCTGTTTCAAGGAAAATCTGTCCATCTGTAATAGATATAACGTTTGTTGGAATATAAGCAGCAACGTCTCCAGCCTGAGTTTCAATAATAGGTAATGCTGTTAAAGAACCTGCACCGAGTTCATCATTTAATTTAGCTGCTCTTTCAAGAAGTCTTGAATGTAAGTAAAAAACGTCTCCTGGATATGCTTCCCTTCCAGGTGGTCTTCTAAGGAGAAGAGATAGCTGTCTGTAAGCATAAGCATGTTTTGTTAAATCATCATATATAACAAGGGCATGCATTCCATTATCTCTGAAATACTCACCTATGGTACAACCAACAAATGGAGCTATATATTGCATTGTAGCAGGGTCAGAAGAGGTAGCGGCTACAACAGTTGTATATTCCATTGCACCGTATCTTTGCAATGTTTCAACAATATGAACTACATTAGCTCTTTTTTGACCGATAGCTACATATATACAATAAACTCCTTGTCCTTTTTGATTTAAAATTGTATCTATTGCAACTGTTGTTTTACCTGTTGCTCTATCACCGATGATTAACTCCCTTTGTCCTCTTCCGATAGGTATCATTGCATCTATTGCTTTAATACCTGTTTGAAGAGGTTCATGGACAGATTTTCTTTTTACTACACCCGGAGCAATTTTTTCAACCGGTGAATAATAAGCTATATCTGTTAATGGTCCTTTTCCATCTATTGGATTTCCAAGACCATCAACAACTCTACCAAGTAATCCTTTACCAACTGGAACTGATAAAATTTTTCCTGTTCTTTTTACGGTAGAGCCTTCAGACACACCAACTTCAGAACCAAGTAAAACAGCACCTACGTTATCCTCTTCCAAGTTAAATACAACACCGACTATTCCATTCTCAAATTCAAGCATTTCTCCCATCATTGCTTTTTCAAGTCCGAATATACGGGCAACACCATCACCAACCTGAATAACTGTTCCTACTTCTTCCAATTTTACAGCTGCTTCAAATTCAGATAGCTGTGATTTTAAATTTTCTACCACTTCATCAGCTCTTATTACAGACATCTAAAACCTCCTTAAATTTTTGTCAAAGTAGTTTCAAGTTGTTTTATATAATTTTTTATTGAGCTATCTATTATATAACTACCGGCTTTTATAATAACTCCTCCAATAATTGAGTTATCTACTTTTGTTTCAAACTCTATTTTTTTACCAATTTTATTTTCAACAACTTCTTTTATTTCATTTAAAAGTTCTTCATCTATAGGATAAGCTGTAATTACTTCTCCTTTAACAGTAGCAAAGAATTTTTCAACCTCAAATCTAAATACTTTTGATATCTCTTTAAGAACATTTGCTTTTTTATTTTCAATGATTTTATTTAGGCTCAGTTTTACTACTTCGTCTAATCCAAGCTCAGATGATAGCTTATTTATGAACTCCAATTTCTTTTGATTTTCCAATTTTGGATTTGATAATAAATTTCTAAAATATGGAATTCTTTTATATAGATAAGAAAGTGTTTCAAACTGGTCTGCAACTTTCACCAATCTCTCTTCTTCCTTTGGTAAAATGGATATAGCTTCCTTTACTATTTTTTTCAGGAACTTTTTATCTATCTTCAATTTAAGCTCCTCCTTCTTTAAGTTTCTTTATGCTGTTTTTTACAACTGCTTTATTAAGATTGTCATTCATATTTTCTGCAATTATTTTGTTTGCAATTTCTATGGCTTTCTCAGTTGCATATTTTTTTAGATAACTTTCTGCTTTTTTGATTTCTATATTTATTGTTTCCTTAGCTTGTTTTTTTATTCTTTCTGCAATTTCATTTGCCTGAGCTATTGCATGCTCTCTTTCCATTTTAGCTCTTTCTTGGGCTATTCTCTTTCCTTCTTCAAGTTTATACTGGGCTTCTTTTAATTTTTCTTCTGCTTCTTTTATTGCTTTTATGCTATCTTCCCTTGCTTTTTTTGCTTCTTCTACCATAGATATAACAGCTTCTCTTCTATCATTTAATGCTTTCTTTATATATTTGCCACCAAAAAATGCTATTATTCCAAGAAGTATAATTGTATTTACAGTTTCCCAGAAAAGCTCAGAAGAATGTGAAGCTTCTTCACCGGCGAATGCGAAAGCTACAACAAATAATGAAAAAATTAAACTTTTCTTTATCATGCCGCCTCTCCTAAGGATAGTATCTTTTTAGCTATATCTTGTGAAACTATTTCAATAGCTTTATCTAATGCTTTTAATTCTATTTCAACAACTTTTTCTATATCTTTTTTAGCTTCTTCTATCTCTTTTTCTGCTTCTTCTGAGGCTTTTTTGAGTATATCAGCCACTATTTGATTTGTCTCTTTTCTTGATTGTTCCAGGATATTTTTAGATTCTTCTTTTGCTTTTGTTAATAATATATCTACTTCTTTTAAGATTTCTTTTGCTTTTTTATTATTTTCTTCTGCTTCTTTGAGCATTTTTTCTATGTTTTGTTCTCTTTCTTCTAATGCTTCAAGATAAGGGTCAAAATATATTTTTTTCATTATAAACATAAAACCTAAGAACAAAATAAGTTGAATAAATAATGTTTGATTTAGCTCTATACCTACATGCACTTTTTTTGCCTCCTTATTTATATTTAAAGCTATATTATAATAACATAAAATTTTGTCTGTTGTAAAATAATTTAATTATGAAATACACAAAAGGAAGGTAAAATGGAGATAAAAATTAAATATAGAGGTAAAGAGCAGATAATTAAATTTGATAAAGAAAAAATTACTGCAAAAGATATTTTAAAATATTTAGGGTTATCTTCAACTTATGCTTTTGTAGCCAAAAATGGAGAGATAGTTTCAGAAGATGAAATAATAAATCCGGAAGATGAAATAAAAGTAATAAATGCTATATCAGGTGGAAAAATATGAATGAATTAAAAAAAGGAACAAGATGCACTATCTGTAAGGCAAAAAATTTAAATAATAAGGCTATTGTATTTTTACCTCATCATAGATTAGCTTTATGTAAAGAACATTTTATAGAATGGTTTGAAAAAAGAGTAGATAAAACTATAAAAGAGTTTAAAATGTTTGATAAAAATGATAATATTCTTGTTGCAGTATCCGGTGGAAAAGATAGTTTATCTTTATGGAATGCTTTATATAAACTTGGATATAATGCCGATGGATTTTATATTAATCTTGGTATCAATGAATATTCTGAAGATTCTAAGATATTAGCACAAAAATTTGCAGATAAAATTGGTAAAAAGCTTCATATCATTTCTTTAAAAGAAGAAATTGCATCAATTCCCGAGATAAAAGAAAAAACAAATAGACCTACCTGCTCAGCGTGTGGAACTATAAAAAGGTATTATATAAATAAATACGCAAAAGAACTTGGATATAACATTATAGCAACCGGACATAATCTTGATGATGAGGCAGCAGTTTTATTTTCAAATACATTAAATTGGGAAATAGATTTTTTAAAAAAACAATATCCGGTATTAAAAGAAGAAGATGGATTTATAAAGAAAGTAAAACCCCTTTGTAAAATAACAGAAAAAGAAAGTGCTTTATATGCTTTTTTAAATAATATAGATTATATTGAGTATGAATGCCCTTTTGCTGAAGGAGCATCTTCCATTGAGTATAAAATATTTTTAAATGAACTTGAAAATAAGCATCCCGGAACAAAATTAAAATTTTATACCCAATTTTTAAAAAAGATGTATCCAATATTAAATTCCGTAGAAAAAGAAGAAAAAAGTTTAAAACATTGTATTATATGTGGTGAGCCTTCCTTTAATGATATATGTTCTGTATGCAGATTAAAACAACTTGTTAAAAATTAAAAATCTTCAAGGGCAGGATTAACAGGTAAAGTTCCATATTTAGCATTTTTTATAACTACCTTCCTGCCTTCAATAATAACTCTATCTTCTAAAATCCATTTTATAGCCTGAGGATATATTTTATGTTCGTAAAATAATATTCTTTCTGATAACTCTTTTTCTGTATCTTCCGGAAGAACCGGCACAACAGCCTGTATAATAATTGGACCATTATCTAACTCTTTTGTAACAAAATGAACGGTGCATCCGGAAAATTTAGCTCCATACTCAACAGCTTTTTTTTGTGCCTTTAAACCTTGAAAAGCAGGTATTAAAGAAGGATGAATATTTATTAATTTACCTTCAAAACTATCTATAAATTTATCAGTTAATATTCTCATATAACCAGCTAAAACAACTAAATCAGGATTTTCCTTTTTTATCAGTTCTGCAATATATATATCATAACCTTCCCGTGAAGCAAAAAAAGATGGGTCTATAAATTTTGATTTTATATTATTTTCTGAAGCTATTTTTAAAGCATTTGCTTCTTTTTTATCCGATAGGACAAGGGATATTTTAGCATTTATCTTCTTTTCTTTTATAGCATTTATTATAGCTTGAAGGTTAGAACCTCTACCTGATGCAAGAACTACAATATTTTTCATAAAATCTCTACCGCCTTTTCTCCTTTTGTAAGATAGCCAATTATATAAGGTTTTTCTCCAATATCTTCTAAAATCTTAATTGTTTCTTTTTCATCTTTTTTATCAATAGCTATTATCAATCCTATACCCATATTAAATGTTTTATACATATCTTCTTTTGGGACATTTCCTTCTTTTTCTATCCATTTAAATATAGGTAGTATTTCCCAAGAGCCTTCTTCTATAACAGCTTTCAAACCATCATTTATAACTCTGATAAGATTTCCCGGGATGCCTCCTCCTGTAATATGGGCTATTGCTTTTATATCTATTTTTTCTGCAAGGGTCAATACCGCATCCACATATATTTTTGTTGGTGTTAATAATTCTTCTCCAAGGGTTTTACCGAATTTATCATAATACTCTTTTAAATCATGATTTTTTAGTTCAATTATCTTTCTAACAAGAGAATAACCATTGCTATGGACACCGGAAGAAGCTAAGCCTATTAATATATTTCCATCTTCTGTTTTAGAGCCATCAACCATCTTTGATTTTTCAACAACACCAACAGCAAAACCTGCCAAATCATATTCTCCTTCTTTATACATTCCCGGCATCTCTGCTGTTTCTCCACCAACAAGGGCACATCTTGCAATTTCACATCCTTTTGCAATGCCTTTTATTACGGTAGCTGCCGTTTCAGGTTCTAATTTTCCGGTAGCAAAATAATCAAGGAAAAATAAAGGCTTTGATGTTGTTGTTATTAAATCATTTACACACATTGCCACTAAATCTATACCTATGGTATCGTGTTTATTAAGTTGCTGTGCTATCTTTAATTTTGTCCCAACCCCATCTGTTGATGAAGTTATAACCGGCTCTTTGTAATTTACAATATCAAGTAAATAAGCAGAAGCAAATCCACCTATTGGCGTTATTACATTTTTATTAAATGTTTTTTGAACAAAACCTTTTATCTGGGAAACAAATTTATCAGCTTTTTCAATATCTACACCGGCATCTTTGTAAGTAAGCATCTTTCTACTCCTAAATAAATTTTGTAATAATATGCATTAAAATAAGAACATAAATACCTGACGCAATATCATCTGCCATAATACCAAGACCTGCTTCCAATTTTTCAAATCTTTTTATAGGAAAAGGTTTTAATATATCAAAAATCCTAAAAAGTATAAAAGCTATCAAAATATATTCCCAAGTTGGTTTTATACCTATCATACTTACCATCAAACCTGCTATCTCATCTATAACAACAAAATCCGGGTCATCATTTGAAAAATTTTGTGAAACGACTGTAGAAGCCCATATTCCTACAAAAAATACAGCCAAACTAATTGATATTTGAGCTAAAATACCTTTATCCCAATAAATTAGTATAAGAGGAATAGCAACTAATGTGCCAAAAGTTCCCGGAGCTATTGGTAATTTACCAACATAAAACCCTGTTGATAACAAATAAGCAATTTTATCTCTCATACAAATCTCCAAATTTTGATATATCTTATTATAACATCAACAAGGAGGATAAGTGATGTTAAAAGGTTTATATGTTATTACCGATGAAAAATTAACACCTTATGATAAGATTTTATCTATGGTAGAAAAAGCTTTAATAGGAGGTGCTAAAATAGTTCAGCTTCGGGATAAAAATAATAAAGATGAAGATATACAGGATTATGCAATCCAATTAAAAAATTTATGTAAAAAATATGATGCAATATTTATAATAAATGATAGGATAGATTTAGCAAAAAAGGTTGATGCAGATGGAGTTCATGTAGGAGAAGAGTATGATGATATAAAAGATTTAAGAAAATATTTACCGGATAAAATAATAGGAGTATCTTGTTATGGAAGTATTGAAAGAGCTAAAAAGATGGAAGAAGATGGAGCAGATTATGTAGCATTTGGCTCATTTTTTCCATCTCCTACAAAACCAAAACCAAACTTAGTTCAAAAAGAGATAATAAAAGAAGCAAAAAAAACCCTTAAAATCCCTATATGTGCTATCGGTGGAATAAACATAGAAAATGCAAAAGAATTAATTAATCTTGGAGCAGATATGATAGCAGTTGTAAGTGATATATGGAAACAAGAAAATATAACAAAAAGAGCATTAGAATATAAAAAATTATTTGAGGATTAAGATGATATATATATTTGGACCGGTTAAATCAAGAAGATTTGGTATTTCTCTTGGAATAGATTTATCTCCAGATAAAAAAAGTTGTAATTTTGATTGTTTATATTGTGAGCTTGAAAAAGCAAAACCTGTTTCTAAAATAGAAAATGAACCTCCTGTGGAAGATATAATAAAAGAGGTAAAAGAATTTCTATCTAAAAATCCTTACCCTGATGTTATAACAGTTACAGCAAATGGAGAACCAACTTTATATTCAAAATTAGAAGAGCTTATAGATAAATTAAATCAAATAAAAAACGGTTCAAAAACATTAATATTATCAAATGGTTCAACTATCAATAATCCAAATGTGAGAAAAGCTTTAAAAAAATTTGATATAGTAAAATTATCCTTAGATGCAGCAGATGAAAAAACATTTAGAAAAGTAGATAAACCTTTAAAAGGTATTTCAATAGCAGATATAATAAAAGGTATGGAAGAATTCAGAAAAGAATATAACGGATTATTAATAATAGAGATATTAGTTGTTAAAAATGTAAATGACACAGAAGAAAACATAAAAAATATATCAGAAGTTTTAAAAAGAATAAAACCGGATAGAGTAGATATAGGAACTATAGATAGACCTCCTGCTTATAGAGTTTATCCTGTATCAAATGAAGAATTATATCATTTAGCTTCTTTAATAGAAGGTCAAAATGTAGTAGTAGTATCAAGAAAAAATGAGTCTGTGCCGAAATTTTCTTTAACAAAAGAGGATATTATAAACACTTTAAAAAAAAGAGCTTATACAAAAGATGATATAGAAGGATTATTAGATGAAAATAGCAAGAAAAATTTTTTAGAACTACTTAAAGAAGGGGAAATAAAAGAGGAAGAGGAAATGGGGGTGATATTTTACAGGGTGAAGTAGGGATAAAGGCCCCGGCATCGACCTACTTTTCCGACCGCTCTCGCAGCCAG